>SVPN01000012.1 GCA_015065805.1 Oscillospiraceae bacterium
CTACCCCTCCGTCTTTCGGCTACGCCGAAATCCACCTCCCCTGACAAGGGGAGGCAAGGATTCGCTTCGCTTCTTATTCTTCCCCCGGTAGAACCGGGGATTTATTTCCACACCTAAAGGCACCAAAAAAACCGCCCACACCATTCCAATGAATGTGTGGGCGGCTTGCCGTTTTTCTTATGCCAGCCAGAAGACCAGCTTGAGGATAATGAACAACACGATCAGACAACCGATCACCGCCAGCATCGGCAGAAACATCATACGAACCGCACCCCAATAGGTGTGCCAGATGTCCGAAAAGCGGGAGGATGTGCCGCTGTCCCGATAGGACGGTGCGGGCTTGCGCCCCGACAGATCCGAAAGCGAACGGCCGTCGTCGATGTAGGTGATCTTCTCTTTTTTCTTGTCTTTCTTTTTCATACGCTTACCCTAACAGATGGCACGCCGCGCAATGACCGCCGCCGAAATCCTTATAAGTCGGGGGGACTTCCTTGCAGATGTCCTTGGCGTACGGGCAACGCGTATGGAACCGACAGCCCTTGGGCGGGTTGGCAGGCGACGGAATATCGCCCTTGAGGACGATGCGCTCCATCTTGACATCCGGATCGGGATGCGGGATCGCCGAGAACAGCGCCTGCGTGTACGGGTGCAGAGGATGCGCGAAGATATCCTCCTTGGTGCCGTATTCCACCATCGAACCAAGATACATCACGCCGATCTTATCGGAGATGAATTTAACGACCGACAGATCGTGCGAAATGAACAGATACGCTAAGTTCATATCCTGCTGCAGTTGTTTGAGCAGGTTGATGATCTGTGCCTGAATGGACACATCCAGTGCCGACACGGGTTCGTCGCAGACAACGAGCTTCGGATTGACCGACAGCGCACGCGCAATACAGATGCGCTGGCGCTGACCGCCCGAGAATTCGTGCGGGTAACGCTCATAGTAATAGTCACGCAGTCCGCATTTGTCCATCAGATTGAGCACGTAGTCCTTGATTTCGGCGCGGGGAACGATCTTGTGCACCTCAACGGGCTCGGACAGAATGCCGCCCACCGTGCTTCGCGGAGGGAGCGACGAATAGGGATCCTGAAAGATGATCTGCATCTGCTTGCGGATCTCACGCATCTGCGAGGATTTGTAATCGGTGATGTCCTTGCCGTCAAACCAGATGCGACCGCCCGACGCGCTGTGCAGCTTGAGGATCGTGCGGCCGAGGGTCGTTTTGCCGCAACCCGATTCGCCGACAATGCCCAGCGTTTCGCCCGCGTTAAGCGTGAAGGACACATCGTCCACCGCGACAAGCTCCTGCGTGACCTTGCCCGTAAGCGTCTTTTTCAACGGGAAGGCTTTGCGCAGGTGCTCGACCTCAAGAAGCGCTCTTGTATGTTTGTCGCTCATCACGCCTTCGCCTCCTCGTTATACAGATGACACGCCACAAAATGCGTGGGACTGACCTGAATCATACCGGGGTATTCTCCCGAGCACGCCTTGGTGCACTGCGAACAGCGCTCCTTGAAATAGCAGTGATCGGGCATATCAATGGGGTTGGGAACGTTGCCGGGGATGTTGAACAGCGTATCGCTGTCCGACTGCAGGGTCGGCTTTGATTTCTGCAGACCGATGGTGTAGGGATGCATCGGATTGTGGAAGATCTCTTGCACGGTGCCCTTTTCGATCACACGACCCGCGTACATCACCACAACGTAGTCCGCCATTTCCGCAATGACGCCTAAGTCGTGCGTGATGAGCATAATGGAGCCGTCGATCTTGTTCTTCAGATCGCGCAGAAGATCGAGGATCTGCGCCTGGATCGTCACGTCAAGTGCCGTGGTCGGTTCGTCCGCGATGATCAGACGCGGGTTGCTCGCCAGTGCCATCGAGATCATCACGCGCTGACGCATACCGCCCGACAGCTCGTGCGGAAACGCCGCATACACACGCTCGGGCATTGCGATGCCGACGAGGTTGAGCATTTCGATGGACTTGGCTTTTGCCTCTTCCTTGGTCGCATCGGGACGGTGGATAAACGTGACCTCATCAAGCTGTTGACCGATGGTGAACACGGGGTTCAGCGAGGTCATCGGCTCCTGGAAGATCATCGCGATCTGATCGCCGCGGATCTTGTAAATATCGCGGATCGGCATTTTCGCAATGTCATATACTTTGGTCGCGTCACCGTATTTTGCCTTGAAACGGATCTCGCCCGAGACGATCTGACCCGCAGGGCCCTGCAACAGACGCATCACCGACATACTGGTGACCGATTTGCCGCAGCCCGACTCGCCGACGATGCCGACGGTGGAGTTTTTGGGGATGTTGAAGGACACGCCGTTGACCGCCTTGACCACACCCTGCTCGGTGAAGAAATAGGAATGCAGGTCGTCGATCTCTAAGATATTCGCGTCATCGTGCATCTGCGTGAGGTATTCCGACTCAGGTGCACGGCGGTTTTTATAGGCTTCGAGACGCTTGATCTCCTTTGCGTTTTGTTTCGCAATGGCGCGGATCTCCTTGCCCGAAAGATAATGATTCGCCATATGTTATCTCCTCGCTTTCGGGTCAAGTGCGTCGCGCAGGCCGTCACCGACAAAGTTGAATCCGAGCACCGCGATCACGATGCAGATACCCGCAGGCACCCACACGTGCAGATGGTTCTCAAGGATATCGGGGTTCGTGGTGATGATGTTGATCATCGTACCCCACGCGGTGTACGGCGCTTTAATACCCATATTCAGGTAAGACAGCGTCGCTTCATACAAAATCATACTGCCGAGGCTCAGGCTCATCTGCACGATCAGCTGGGGCATCACGTTCGGGACAAGATGCTTGAAGATCTTGCGCGAGGTGGAATAGCCCATCGCTTCGGCGGCAACCATATACTCCTGCTCACGCAGAGAGAGAATCTGACCGCGCACCAGTCGCGCTGTGCCCGGCCACGAAATGAAGGTCAGGAAAATCATCAGGATGTAAATGCGGGAGCTTTCCGGCACCATACCTGCCGCTACCCATCCGTCCATCGCGGCACTGATGATCAGCAGGATCGGAATGCCGGGCAGGCAGATGAGCACGTCGCAGATACGCATAATCACGTTATCGACCCAGCCGCCGAAATAGCCCGCAATGCCACCCATCAGCACACCGAAGACCGTCAGCAAAAACACCGTCAGGAAGCTGACCAGCAACGATACGCGACCGCCCTGCATCAGGCGGATCAGGACGTCGTAGCCCTGATCGTCGGTGCCCAGCGGATGGGTCGCCGAGGGTGCCGACAGCATATTGTCGCTTTTGGAGGTTTCGAGCGTCTGCTGCATCGTGTAGGTGACACCGTTGATCTCATATGTCATTTCCGAGGTGGCATAGTCGAGCATACCGCTTTTGTCGATGTCGGTCTGACTCCAGCGGGTATACACCAACGGGCCTGCAAAGCAGAACAGGAACAGGCTGATGATCATCACCAGACCGATGATGCTCAGCTTCGAGCGGAAAAAGCGGCGGACGAGCATCTGCGTCGGAGACATCAGGCGTACATTTTTGTCAAGAGGCACTTCGGTATCCATCGTCTCCTGAACTTCTATTTCTTGAGAGTCTTTCATATACCGTTCGCCTCCTTACTCCAATTTGACACGCGGGTCTACGATCGCATACATCAGGTCTGCAAGCAGAACACCGACGACACTGAGCACCGCTAAGAACATATTGTAGCCCATAATAAACGGAATGTCGCCCACATTCATAGCCTGTAAGGCGATGTTACCGATACCGGGCAGGTCAAACACCTGCTCGGTGATGATGGCGCCCGAAAACAGCGACGGCAACAGACCCGCAAGCGAGGTCACCAGTGGGATCAGCGTGTTGCGGAACGCGTGCTTGTTGATAACGGTCTTTTCCTTCAGACCCTTTGCGCGCGCCGTACGGATGTAGTCGGAGTTCATCACTTCCAGCATATTGGTTCTGGTCATACGCATTCTGGCACCGATGCTGAGGATAACGACCGTCAAAATCGGCACGAACACGTGGTGCAGATAGTCCAGTATGCGGGCAAAGCCGAACAGATCCTGCGTCGGGTCACTCAAGCCGCTTGCAGGGAACCAGCCAAGCTTGATGGACAGCCAGCTTTTCAGGATGTTGCCGAAGAAGAAGGCAGGAAGCGAAATACCGACCATCACAAGCACCGTCACAAGATAGTCACGGAATTTGTACTGATGCGTTGCCGCTGTAATGCCCAGCGGGATCGCGATCATAAACTCAAAGATCGTAGCGATCAGGGCGATCAGGAACGAAATGCCCATATGGTCGGCAATCTTGTCCGCCACGGGGATGCCGTATTTGAAGCTGACACCTAAATCCAGGCGGAGCAGATCCAGCAACCAGTTGAAATAGCCCTGAAGAATGTCCATAAAGCCGGCATCCGCCGACAAGCCGTAAGAGGCATACATCGCATCGACCATATCACTGCTGACGACCGAACCCGATGTCTGGAGCTGTGATACCTTGTCACGCACATAGTCAATCGGCATCAGGCGCGTCAGAAAGTAGATGATCAGCGACACGCCGAACAGCACCAGCAAGGCGTAGCCGAGTCGCTTTAATATATACTTTACCATAAGATCCATCCTTTAGTGCGGGAGAAAGGCACGTGCCTTCCTCCCGCAAAGAGTGAATTAGTTTGCGTATTCCAGTTCCCAGATGCGATCCAGCGGCGACGAATACGGATTGACATCCTGCGGCATCGTCTCGCTGTTGACAACATTGGAGTTGTAAGCATACAACACATCGCGCTGGTAAACAGGCAGTTCCACCGCAAGATCCAGGATGTAGCCCATTGCTTCCTCATACAGCTCGGTACGCTCCGCCTGATCGTTGGTCTCACGTGCCTCGTCGATCAGATCGCTGAGGTCATCAAGAATGTCAAGCTCTTCGGAGGTGCCGCTTGCCTTCAGGTAGTTGTAGCCCCAGGCAAGGGTGCTGGTTGCCGAGGAATCCTTGTGGTAAACCTGATAGAGATCGGGGTCAAGCGCCGACGACCACGCCGCCGCCCACACAGCCAGCGAACCGGTGCTGATCTTTGTGAGTGCCTGCGGATCGCAGACAACGGTGATTTCCCAGCCCATATCGTTGAGCAGAGCCGCCGCGTCACGGAACACCTTATAGGTCGGGTGATCCTGCAGGGTCGAGCCCGCGATGGTGAAGGTGATCTTCAGATCGCTGTCGCCTGCGCTGACGCCCGCCTCCTGCATATACTTTTCGATGTTGCTTCTGGCGATATCGTCGCTCCAGGCGCCCATCTGCGGGTAATCCTTGCCGTTATCGTTGGCGGTCTCACCCTTCGGATATGCCCAGCTGACCTTCGACATCGGCCAGAAAATGCGGTCTGCGGTACCGGCGCGGTAGTAATCGAGTGCCAGCGAGGTGTTCATCGCGCACATAACGGCCTTGCGCAGGTTGATGTCGTGGATCTTGGAGGCGTTGACGCCGATGTAACCGTAGCCGAGCTGATCGGACGACAGGGTCACATAGCCCTTCTTCGCCATCGACTGCAGCTTTTCGTAGTTGTTATTGGTCAGTGCGGGCGAGATGTAGTGCACAGCGCCCGTCTCCAGTGCCGCGATGGCGTTGTTGGAGCTGACGACCTGATAACGGATCTTGTCGATCTTGGCGTTTTCAATTTCGGAGGCAACCGTGTTGAAGTTTTCGTTTGCCTTGAAATACACAACATTGTTCTTGTAGAAATCGCCCTCGGCGGGTGCATCGTTGTTGGAGGCATCGGTTGCCTTGTAGGAGCCGGCACCCATCGGAATGCGGACATTGCGGGGGGACTGGATGATCTTCGACATAAAGTCAAAGTTCGCAAACTCCACGCCGAACTGGTTGTTGGCGATATCCACGCCGACCTTACTGCCCTCACCGTAGTAATGCTGCGGTGCCACCGAGATAGCAAAGTTCCAGATCGCCTTCGGGTCAACACCGTCAATGGTGATGGAGAGCACATCGTACTCGTCGGGATTGGTGACTGTACCGTCCTGATTGTGGCCCGATGCGACCGTGTACTCCGTGCCGTTGACGGAGAGCTTGGTACCCGCCTTATCGGTATGTGCCAGGGACACGATACCGCGGATGTTCTCCACCGCTAACTTGCCGCTGTCGGACACGTTCTCGTGGAGGATGACTTCCTTCGCCTTTGCGGCATACTCGGTCATCAGGGTCGTTGCCGTAGCCCAGTACTGCAGCACCACGTTGAGCTGACGGGAGATCACGTCGTTGTACACGTATTCCACCGCCGCTTCCTTGGTGGTCACCGAGGCGGGGTACGAGGGGGTCAGCTTCTTGATCACGGTGCGGTCAACCTTGCCGTCTTCACCCTCGGCGTATTCCACTTCCACATACCCCTCGGTGTACATAAAACGGAACACTTCGTCTTCAAATTCCTTGTGCGACTTGTAGGGCTCGTCGGTATAGGACTCCTGCGCACCGACATAGTCACTTTCCAGCTCCTCTTTGAAGAGCTTGAGCGCGTACTCATAATCCTCAAGGAGGTTTTTGTTCGAAACGCTGTCCGCATCGTTGGAGATGGCGGATTTATAGCCGCTGCTGACCGAATGGGCGGCAATAGCCTCCTTCATTGCCTCGTAGCCGACTTCCTTCGTGGCGGATGCCTGCACCTTGGCATTGAAGAGGTTGATCAGCTCGTTCAGACGGGCGTTCGCGCGGGAGTTCGCCTGCGACGCGATCAGATCGTTGCTGTCGTCCGAAGCCGAGCCGACGGTCTGGGTTCTGTACTCCGAAAGGCCGAGAATGTCGGTGGAATACAGCGTGTTCGAGCCCGTGTAAACCGGGTCAAGATAAACATAGTAGTTGAACAGCACATCCTCCATCGTCAACGGGTGACCGTCGGAGAACTTGATGCCGTTTTTCAGCACGAAGTTGTAGGTCACGGTATCGTCCTTGTTCTCGACGATTTCATAATCCTTGACAACGACGGCTTCTTTGTCGCCGTAGGCGACCTGCACTTCGCCGTTGACATAGTTCGAGCCAAGCATACCGATCTGCGTCATCGCGACGATGGTGCCGTCGGGCGCAGAGGTATAGAAGAACGGATTAAACAAACCGTCGAGCGGTTCGGTCATAATGACGAACGCGTCAATCTTTTTGTTCGAGCAACCCGTCAGTCCCGCGAACATCCCGATGCACATTGCCGCGCACAGGATAAGGGACAACCATTTTCTTTTCATGTTGTTCGCTCCTTCGTTGAATGATACTGTCTATGCTCAGTCACCCACTGTGACCGAATTGCCTTCCACTGTCACCTTGAGCTCATCGGGATTCTCTCCGACGACCTCAACGGCGATCTGTGCGGGACGGATGAGCGTCGCGTCACCGCTTCCGCACACCGTACCCATACTGTACTCCGTCGTTCCGCAATAGAACGAGGTTGCGATCTGCAACGTGCTGTTGGTCACCGCCACGTTTTTTACCGTGGCATCCGCCGAGATTCTGCCGGCAAACAGACCGATGCAGGTATCCACTAACTTCACGCCTTTTTTCACCGTGAAGCACACGTTGTCAAACGTGATATTCTCCACAACCGCGCCGTCAGCGAGGCTTCCGAAAAGGCCGTAGCCGGTCTTTTCAAAGTTGTTTTGCTCAAATGTCACGTTTTTGATCGTGTGACCGTTGCCGCGGATGGTGCCGTTGTAGTTGCCCTGCAGAAATGCCGTGGGCCAGCTCTCATCGGTGAAATCCAGATCCGCCATAATCTCGTAGCTGTTGTTGATGCCGATGTTGTCCTTGAACTGATCCACCGTATGAATACGGTACCACTCGCCCACCTCATAATCGGCATACAGCGTCAGCAACGGGTTCTGCACAGTCGCGGTTTCGTAATCGATCACGCCGGGATGCGCGAAGGTCTGCGCCGTGACAGGCTGTTTTCCTTCGGGATCCAGATACAGCGTTTTCAGGGTGTAGCCGTCGCGCTTGGGAACCGCAAACATATCCAGCTCACCGGTCTCCTCGTTCCACGCAGGGGTCTTGAGCTCCGTGATCTCGTTCGGGTTGAAGTCGCCGCGCTGGACATACTCCGTACCGCGCTCGCGCACCTCGATCTCGAACTTCGGTGCCCACGCCGCATACAGCGTCAGCACGGGCTCGTCAGCAGAATAGCTGCCGTCGGGATCGACCGTCAGGACATCCTTTTCAAAATCCCAACGTTCGCCGTAGGTGATGACCTCATTGCCGTTCTCATCCACGCTTTTGTCGCATTGACGGTACCAGCCGACCAGGAAGCACCCGTCCTTCGGTGTGGATTTATCCGTGCCGAGTCGCGACGGATGCATCGGGTCAAGCAGGGACAGCGCGGCATTGCCCTCGCCGTCCTTCGGGGCTTTCGATACATCAAAGGAGTCCACGATGACCGATGTGCCGGCGGTGAACTCACCGCCGTTGGCATCGTATCGGACGCTGACCGTATAGCCCTCGTCATTGAGAATTTCGTACTTTGTCGGGTCGGCACTGCAACCCGTCAGGAGGGTGACAGCTGTCGCTGCCGCCACAATCCACGCTATAGCTTTACAGCGCTTCATCGTCATCCCCCTCTTCCTGAGTCTCTGTGGGTTCTTCCTCGGCAGTGTCCTCCGCTGCCGTCGATTGTTCGTCTTCCTTGGCGGCGACCTCCTCAGCGACCTCTTCCACAGGGGTGCTTTCCGTAGGCTCCTCTGCGGTCTCATCGGAAGGGATCTCCACCTTCACACCCTTTTCCTTGCGGCGGCGCACCGCCACAACAATGCACAGCAGTGCACTGACGATTGCCGCCACAATGCACACGGTCGAGCCGACGGCCGAACCCTCTTCCTCATCGGTGGGGGTCTCCTGCGGAGCTTCCGCCTCGGGAGCTTCCGCCTCGGGAGCTTGCTGGTTGTTGGGATCCAGCGCCGCAATGCGCTGTTCAGCGGACACAAGGTCTGCATAGTTCACAACCAGGCTCATCTGCTCATAGGTGGCGATCTTGCCGTATGCCTCACGTGCCGCCTCCACAAGCGCCTTGTTCTCGTACACCACGCGCTCGGGGATCGCACGGATCGCCATAATGGCTTTCAGCGTCGTCGCATCGGGTGCCGCAGGGCCGTCGATGGTCAGACCGAAATACTGCTGAGCAACAAAGGAATCGTAGCCGACACCGTTGACGGGACGCACCAGCATCGGTTTGTTCTCCACGTAGCCGACATAGTCGATGAAGTTGGCGCCGTAGAACACGTTCGAGTACATCTCACCTGTCACGTTCCACATAAAGTACGGGATAAGACCCATACCGTCGATCTGCACCTCATTATCGTTATAATCCGTGTAGGTACCGTAATCGCCTGCACCGGGAATGTGCTGGTAGGAGCCGTAATACGCGGGATCGAATTCCTCTTCGAAATTCGGTACGCGCTGGCTGTTGAACACCACCATTTCCAGCTTGTCACAGCCGTAGAACGCTTTGTGACCGATCGCCGCCACCGTGAAGGGCAGCTTCACGCGCTTGACATCGCTTCCCGCAAATGCCAGCGCGCTGATGCGCACCGTGTAATCCTCCACGGTCACCTCTTCGGTGGCACTGCCTGCAAAGGTGATCAGCTCAATGCCGCTTTCCTTTTCGCAGTACAGCGAGCCGCCCGACACAAACACCGTATCACTGATCTCATAGGTGTCCGTCACGATTTCGGTTTCCTTGCCGTCCACCTTTTTGGTCTCGGTGGCGGTGAAGGGAGCCACTTTACACATTGCAAACGGGTTATCCCCGATCACTTCCGCATCCTCGCCAAGCACAACGGTGAAGGGCGTGAGCGTTTCTTTCATAAAGGCATTCTTACCGATGGTCTTCGCGCCTGTCAGATCCGCCGACGTGAGTGCCGTGTACGCAAACGCGTAATCACCGACGGTTTCGACCTTTGCCAGGTTTTCAACCTTGCTCAGCTGGCCGCAATAGGAGAACGCGGCCTCGCCGACGGTGCTTTCCTCTTCGGGAAGTGTGACACTCGTCAGAAGAAGGTTGTACACAAACGCGTACTCGCCGATGGTTTCCGCCTTGGGCATCGCGACCGTTTCCAGTCCGCTCTCCATAAAGGCATACTCGCCGATCGTCTCGACGGCATCCAGATTGACCGTCTTGAGCGATTCACAGCCCGCAAAGGCGTACTGCGGGATCTCCTCGATCTTGTCGCTCAGCTTGACAGACACCATATCGCGGCAATACGCAAAGGCGTATTCGCCGATGCTTTCCGCAGACGACACATCAAGGCTCGTGACCTGCGGACCGTAATAGGAATAATAATATTTACCCTCGGGGCTGACCGCGGCAACCGTCATACTTTCGTCCAGGCACGCATAATACACGTCGCCCGACAACGCATAGTCGCCGATGATCTTCGCCTTGGAGAGGTCGATCTCTTTCAGAGCAGGCGTGTTGTAGAATGCCTGCTTGCCGAGCTCGGCATTTGCGCCAAGCGTCACCTTTTCCAGCATCGCCGCGTTGGTGAACGCGTTTTCGCCGATCACGGCATCGTCACCGATCGTCAGCGAGGTCAGCGGCGAGGTGAAGCGATAGCGGAACAGCTTTTTGCCGTCCTGACTGAACTGCTCGACCTTGAACGCGTTGTCCTTGTTCATACTGAAGGCGTGAGCACCGATCTCCACATCGTTTCCGATGACGACCGTCGTCAGTGCCGTACATTCACTGAAGGTGCCCTCCGCGATCTCCATCTTATCGGGGATGGTGACCGAAGTGAGCTTGGTGAACGAGAAGGCGTATTTGCCGATCTCCGTGTCCGCGTCAAACGACGGCATTGCCGTGATGGAAGTCTCGAAGAACGCATATTCGCCGATTTCCTTGAGCTTGGCAAAGCTCACGGTTGTCAGATTCTTATTGGAGGCAAGACCGTATTCGCCGATCGTATCTACCTCGGGGAAGACGACCTCGGTGATCTTCTGGTTGTGCGACAGCGCACCCTTGCCGATTTCCTTGATCGTCGCGTTACCGACCGCGGCGGCATTCATCACGCCCTTTGTCAGCGGCGACACGGCAACCAGCGTCTTGCTGTTCTTCGTCAGAATGTAATCCGACGTGCCGTTTTTATAAGTGGCGTTGCCGTCGGCAACCACAAATTCTTTAATCGCGGTGTCACGGAACGCGAACACACCGATGTCCTCAACATCCGCGCCGACCGTGACCTTGGTCATCGCTTCGCATTCGTAGAACATACCCTCGGGAAGCACCGCGGAATTGACGGTGAATTCCTTGAGCGATTCACAATCGGTGAAGGCGTACGCGCCGTATTTGACCTTCTTGGCGCCGACAGTCACGTCGCTGAGCTTCTTACAGCCCGCAAATGCATACTGACCGACCGACAACAGCGTCTCGCCCAGCGTGATGCCCTCAAATTTCTGGTTGCCCGCAAAGGCATAGTCGGAGATCACGCAGATGGCGGGCAGCTCCAGCTTGCCGCGCAGGTCACAGTTTTCAAACGCATTCTGGCTGATGATCTGCAGGTTGTTCTCCCCGCTGAAGGTCACCTTCTGCAAGGCGGTACAGCCATAGAATGCACCGTATTCGATCGCCTGCAGCGTCGAGGGGAGCACGATCTCCTCGAGTGCCGTCAGGTTCGCAAAGGCGTAGGAATTGATCTTTTCGATGCCCTCGGGAAGCACGACCTTCGTGATCGTGTTATCACCGATGAACCACTGCTTAGAGGTTTCGGCATCGTCAAACGCGAGCTCTTCGGGCGTTTTGAGGATGTACTCAAAGTTCGAGAACGCAAACGAGCCGATCTCCTTGAGCGACAGGTCAGCGGGCACATCCACAAGACCGCCGAGACCGTAATAGTGCGTCAGCATTGCACCCGTCTGTACATAGGGCTCCTTGACCTCCACGTTGACGGTCTCGGAATAATAGGTGCTCTTATCGTCCATCATCACCTTGACGGTTACGGATGCAAAACCCTCCGCCACAGCGGTGACATAGCCGTTGTCGTCGATGGTCACGATGCTTTCGTTGCTGCTTTCAAATGCCGGCTTCGTATCCTTGGGGAAATACGCATCCAGCGAGTAGCGGAGCAACACCTTTTCGGACGGGAACATCTCTAACTTGTAGTTGCCTTCAAAGAAGTTGACACTGCCGGTATCGCCGATGTCCTTGTCCTCGTTTTCCATAATGTAATAGGCCTTGAGCGTCTCGTAGCCGTCCAGCAGGAACACATCCGCGACCGGCTTATCCAGGCGATCGTAGCCCTCGTCCTCTTCCCCGACAACCGTCACGTTGAAGGTGACGCTCTTGTTGGTGTTGGGATCCTGAGCTTTGATGATGGCCGTACCCTTTTTGACCGCCACCAACTTGTTGTTGACCACGCGGACAACGCTGGGCTTGGAGGAGGAGAAATCCAGAAGCTCTGTCCACTCGGTCGCGGGCTCCACAATGGGATCGAGCGTATACACCTCGTTCACGCTGAGCGTCAGTCCGTCCTCTAAGCCTTCAAAGCGGATGTCCGTGAAATTATCGGGCAATTCAATTTCATACGTGGCGTAGTTCAGCGCATAGTCGTAGACATTCAGAATGAAGGTATTCTTCTTTTCGGCATAATTCTTGATGTCGTAGATGTAATCGGTCAGCTCGTACTTCACGCGGGTGGTGCTGTTGCGCTCGGAGTACACGGGGGTCATATACTGCTCAAACGTCTGCATTTCGGGAGCAGGGTTGCCGTCTTCGTCCTGACCCATCGTGACATAGCCGATCTGCGAGCACATCGCATAGTGGTTGTCGTAGATGAGCGCATCCGCATAAAGACGGTTCTTCTTCGCGGTTTTATCGTATTCAAAATAAAACTGCACATCCGTGACGGTCGGTGCCTCGAAATCGGCAACCAGCGGGAACTCGAACACGTTGTTCTTGTTGGTTTCCAGTCCGCCCTCACCGTAATCAAGATAGCCGACAAGGCGCACGGTGTATTCGCTGTTGTTTTCTAAGTTGTATTCGGTGGTATCGAATTCGATCTCCACGTTGGCGGGATAGATCATCGCGCCGCCGTCACTGTAGGACTTGCGGACATCGGTGTCCACCGTCTCGAACACCACCTCACCCGTCACGTTGTCGGTGATGGTGATCTCGATCTTCGTGGCGTTGCGGAGCATACCCGTCCAGACAAAGCGGAGCGAGTGCACCGTGCCGACCTGATTGGACAGCGCCACGTAATTCTCGTTGGCGGCAATGACCATATCCTTGGGATCCTGCAGGAAGTAGTAGGAGCCCAGATAGCTGACATAGTCGTCGCTGACGCCGCCCACAGGACGGGTCGCGTAGGCATCCGCCATCGTTTTATCTTCAAAATCAATACCGTCGTCGAGCTCATCGGCGTTGGTATCGTAATAGGTCAGGTCCATCATCGGTGCCTGCGTCCAGTCACCGTAGAACGCGAGATACGGCACGTTCATATCGATCTTGGTGCCGCCCTTTGCCTTCAGCGTCAGGTAGCCCTCGACATACATACCGTTTTCAAAGGAGCTGTCAAGATACGCCTTATCTTCATCGCTGAGGGTGAGCTTCACCTTCACGGTCGCGGTCTCGCCCGCCTTCACACCGATCTTCTTGCCGCTCTTACTGCCGCCTTCAACGGAGAGGATCTCCACCTTAGCACCGTCGAGCACATAGGATTCCTCGGTGATGGTGGTTTTACCCGCGCCGGTCTTGGTTTCGCTGACACCCTCGGTCAGGACATAGGAACCAAGCTCATAGGTCACCTTTTTCTTGCCGAAGTTGGTGATGCCGAAGGTCATCTCGTAGACGCCCGTTTTTTCGCGGTCATCGCCGAGCTCTAACTTCACCTTGTCCATCGCGTTGCCTTCGCTGTCGTAGGTGGTGATGTACGCGGGCGTATCGAGCGATGCCTGCAGATTGGCAAGACCCGCACCCTGCTTGCGCACCGAATACGGCAGGCCGTTTTTGCCGATAGCGATGTCCGCCGTGGACATCACAAGCGAATTGACCATCGCGTTGACCTTGACGCTGTCATTGGCGATATCGGCAAAGTTCTCCTTCACATACTGACGCAAAAGGAGCACCACACCCGACATATTCGGGCACGCCATCGAGGTGCCCGACAGACGGTCATAGCCGCCGCCCGTCACCGACGACAGAATGCTGCCGCCGTGCGCGGTGATCTCCGGCTTGATGCTCAGGTTCGGTGCAGGACCCCAGGAGGAGAAGTCCGAAATGAACGGGCCCGAGGTCTGCTTGCGGCTGAATTTTAAGGTGCCGTTGCCGTTGGCGGCCAGCATCTCACCGTCGTTCTGCGAGATGGAGCAAACCGCCAGCGTGGCGTCGCCGACATTCATCTTGATGTCACCCGACACGTTGTTGTAGATGATGATGCCTGCGGCACCCTGCTCCTGCGCGATGATCGCCTTTTCCTCAAAGGTGTTCTGACCGCGGCGCACAAGCACGATCTTGCCTTCGACATCCATACCCGTGTAGTCCGCCGAGCGTCCGACACCGGGGATCACGACATAATCGATCTTCACAGACTCCTTATCGCCCAAAAGGGTGTTGCAGAATTCGTTTTCCTCTGCCGCGGAGTTGGTGGATTCGATGAAGTAGATGATTTTCTTGTCAAAGAGAATGTACGGGGTTTCCACGCCGCTGATGGACGCCACGGACATCACGCCTTCGTAGGTGGAGGGCGAGCCGACCGTGCCCGTATCGGGGTTGGAGGTCAGACCGAGGTTACCGTTCGCCTCCGAGCCGTAGGCGGAGCTGAAGCTGTTGGATGCCGCCACGACCATGCTGATGCCTGCCGCGCGGATTTTATCGTAAACGCCGTCCACCGCTTCTTCGTCGGATTCACGGCTGAAGCCGCACGCCGTACCGATGGACATATTGATAACATCGACGCCCAGCACCACGCAGTCTTCCAGGGCGGCAAGGATCCACGCCGTGCGCGCGGTATCCATCACGTCCGAGAAGATCTTCATCGACACCAACTGTGCGTTGGGTGCCACGCCGCGGATGGTATCGTCGTTGCCGACGATGACGCCCGACACGTGCGTGCCGTGATTGTTGTGGGTCGAATAGACATCGGGATCGCTGTCGGCATAGTCAAAGCCGAAGGGAACCTTTTCGTTGATGTAGACATCCGAAGCGGTCAGACCGGGGAGCTGTTCGCTCGCCGCCGTCTTGCCGATGACCGACGCGACCTTATCGTAAGTCAGACCGAGGGTCTCAGAGGTGAAGTTGTCGGGCGAGAACGCCGTGTGATTGGAGTCAAGACCCGTATCCAGCACCGCGACAACCGTGCCCGAACCGTCGTAGCCCGATTCGGAGCTGTTGAAGATACCCGTATCAAACACGTTGACGGTATTCTCCACAAGCTCGGTTTCTGCGGGCGCGTATTCCTCGCCGACGATGGCGGTCATACCGTCCGACAGCGACTCACACACAGCCTTATAGTCGCTTGCCTTGATGACAAGCTCAAAGCCGCTGAGCACCGCCGCGTAATCCTCGCCCGTTTGGTAGGCGATCTTCCTGTCGTCAAGTGCGGCAAGCACCTTGGCTTTGTCCGACGCGATCGCGGCACGCAGAGATGCCGCCGCATCGCTTTGCGTCGCATACTGCGAGAAGCTCATCGTCTTGTTGGTGTGGTTGTAGACCGTCATCAGGTCCGCCTCACCGGTTTTGATGATGACCGAAATCTCGTCGTCCGCTTTCACAGCTTCGGGAAGCGTGAACATCACGTCCGAATTCAGATATTGGTGGTAGTTCGACGCCCAGTCCTCTGCTTTCTGAACATGGGGCGCACGCGTAGCGTCGGTTGCCGATGCCGCCTGCACGGACGGGACGGCCGTTGCCGCCGCACCAAGCAACAGCGCCGGTGCCATTGCCGCCGCCAAAACACGCTTGCACGTATGAAGAATCGATACTTTTTTCACGGATGCCTCTCCTTTGCTACGTATAAATGGGTACACGTATACATATTCAATCTATTCTATCGTATTTTGACGGAAATTGCAAGGTTTTCCCACATCTTTTTTATACTTAATTATATACTCCGTGAGAATATTTACAATTTCAGCGGAATGTGCTATACTGAAATATATATACCAAAAACGGAGTGTGAACTATGTCAAAATCCATCCGCATCCGTACTGAGCGCATTTTTGAATGGGTGCTCAGTGCTTCGGTTATTCTCGCAGGGCTGTGCCTGATGGGCGGTTGCGCGTATATCTATTTCGGTCATCACGCCTACACAAGTGACCTTGTAGCATCCACCTTCCGCACAGTGGCGATCCCCGTATGGATCGCTGTCGGGCTGATTGCCGTCGGACTTGTGTGGGAGCTGATATCTCCCGCTGATACCGAGCATCACAAAGCCCCCAAAGCCTATGCCGTCATCCTTTCGCGACTGCACAGCATCCGCGAAAAGAACGAGGCGGCGGTATCGACCGTGCTTGCCGAACAAAAGCGTCGCAAGGCTCTTTCTCTCACGCGGCTTATTCTTGTTGCCGTCGGTCTGCTGATTTTCTTCGGTTATGCCGTACAGCCCGCAAACTACACCGACGATATCAACACCTCCGTCATCCGCGCGATGTGGGTGGCGATCCCCTGCTTTGCCGTGCCGTTTGCGTTCGCGATTTTCGCCGCATACGGGATCGACAAGAGCTATCAGCGCGAGATCGCGTTTTTGAAAACGCTTCCCGCCTGCAAAGCAGAAGAACAAGCGAACGCGACCGACAGACCGCGTCGGATCCCCGCGTGGTTACCGGGTGTGATTCTGCTCGGGATTGCCGTGGCGGCACTGATCGTCGGCGCTGTATCGGGCGGCGCCGTCCCCGTGCTGGCGAAAGCCGTTAAAATCTGCACGGAATGCATCGGATTGGGGTGATCGGCAATGAAAAAACAGTTAAAAAAATGGTGGCCGAGCAAGCGCAAGCTGATGCAGCTGTATTTTGCGTTGCTGTTCAACGCCAACCTCAAAGGCTTTCAAACGGGCAATATCTACGAGGGCAACACCAAATCGGTGTGCATCCCCGGACTGAACTGCTACTCCTGCCCCGGTGCGGTGGGCGCGTGTCCGCTCGGCTCTCTGCAGGGCGCGTACTCCGGCGGTCACAGCGCGTGGTTTTATGTCGGCGGTATTCTGCTGCTGTATTGCGTGATGTTCGGTCGCCTGATCTGCGGCTGGCTGTGCCCGTTCGGATTGGTGCAGGAGCTGCTGTACAAGATCAAAACACCCAAGGTGCGCAAAAGCCCCGTCACACGCGCGCTGTCGTTCCTGAAATATGCCGTGCTGGCTTTTTTCGTGGTGATCGTACCGATCCTGTATGCCATCCGTGATGTACCGCTTCCTGCTTTTTGTAAATACATCTGCCCTGCGGGCACGCTGGAAGGCGGCATCGGCTTGCTCTCCAACGCGGTCAACGACAGCTATTTTGCGATGCTCGGCCCGCTGTTTACGTGGAAATTCCTGCTGATGGTCAGCATTCTTGTCGGTTGCGTGTTCGTGTTCCGTCTGTTCTGTCGGTTTGTGTGCCCGCTCGGCGCACTGTACGGACTGTTCAACCGCATCTCCCTGTTCGGCGTGACGGTGGATGAACCGAAATGCACCCACTGCAACCTCTGTGTCGGACACTGCAAAATGGATATCCGCAAGGTCGGCGATGCCGAATGCATCGGCTGCGGCGAATGCGTGGATGTATGCCCCACCAACGCCATTCATTTCAAGCACGTAAAGCCGAAGACCTC
Source organism: Oscillospiraceae bacterium (assembly GCA_015065805.1). Classification (GTDB taxonomy): domain Bacteria; phylum Bacillota; class Clostridia; order Oscillospirales; family Acutalibacteraceae; genus RGIG1959. The sequence goes on from SVPN01000012.1 coordinate 17,769, forward strand.
CTCGGGTGACACATTGCCCGAGACCGTCAAAGGGCACAAAACCGCCCGTCTGATCACCCGCAGTATCGCCGTCGTGCTGATGCTTGCCGTGCTTGGCGGTGCCGTCACCTACTATTGGACGGCTGACACGCAACCGCCCGTCGAACAAGGAAATGAGATCGGCGACCGTTGCTACAGTGCACAGCTGAACATCCTTCACGGTGACGGGATCACCGAAGAATCGGTCGATCCGAGCGCTGAAGGTCGCATCACGATCATCAATTTCTGGGGTACGTGGTGCACGCCCTGTGTCAACGAGCTCCCCTATTTCGATCAGATCGCCACCGACTATGCCGACAGCGTATCGGTCATTGCCGTACATACACAGATGATCGTAGACACCGCGCCCGACTACATCGGCAAGTACTATCCCGACAGCCGCATCACGTTTGCAAGCGATCTGGAAAACGAAGGCTATTACGCGGCGCTCGGCGGCAGAGGCACCTACCCGTACACGGTGGTGCTGGACGAAAACGGTGTGATACAGAACATTTTCGTGGAAGCCCTGCATTACGAAGATCTGCAACAAGCCGTGGAGGCCCTGATGTGAAAAAAAGCCTTGGGACAACAGTCCCAAGGCTTTTTTATGAAGATTGCGGAGCGACGTGTTTTGTAGGGGACGGGTTTCCCGTCCCACCTCGCACAAATCCGTTGCAGCATCGTAGGGCGTTCAGACCTCTGCACGCCGCCTCGAAATAACGAAATCCATGTATGCGGGCGGCTGATAGCCGCCCCGACTTATCCCCTTGTTAAAGGCAAAAACGGGAGTTGTCCTTAGCGGAGACTTATAAAAAGAGAACGTAGGGCGGGAGCAAGCTCCCGCCCTACAGTTTTCTCCGTTAACGATCACCGGATACATGCGAAGGTCTTTTTGAAATGCAATCAGCGGGCCGTTGCCTTTTTGGCAGACAGCGTAATCACAACCGCGCCTGCGGCAAGCAGAGCCACGAACAGCATATTCGTCACATCCGACGTATCCGCCGTATTGGGGGACGGCGTCTTAGTCGTAGTGGTGGTTGTCGTGTTCGTTGCGCCGGGCTCAAAGCTCTCGCCCTCGTTATAATAGCACGCGAACATCCACGCATCCTCAAGATCGCCGCCGAGGAAGCCGTCCTCGCCGTACCAGTTGTGGTACGCGCCGATGCGGGTGAACATCTCAATCAGGTCAACCGTCAGCGGGTACACACCCGTCTCGGCGTCGGCACAGTTGAAATACTCCTCAAAAGCATAGTAGAAATCGGTACGCTCGGTGATGTTGCCGTCCGCATCCACTAACACTTCCTTGAGCTGGCCGTAGCCCCACGCATCCGAAAGGTTCATCAGCGGGTCGCTCAGGCACGCATAGAGGATCGGGCCGGTGACATCGTTGAGGTGGTAGTAGCCATCCTCACCGAGAACCGCCTTGTCAAGCACCTCGTCAAAGGTATCGACATACATCATATCGTCAAACTCGCTCTCCAGCTCAAACGCTTCGGGAGTCACGACGTTTTCGTAAATGATCCACGGAATCTCTTCCTTCTCCTCGAGCTCCTCGCGCGTCACGGTGACGGTTGCCGCGTTGGTGTCCGCCATCACGGCCACATAGATGCCCTGACCGACAGAGGTGCAGTCCCATTCGACCTCAACATCCTTCACGTTGTCGCCGTTCGGGGTGTTCTGCACCCACATATCGTTGTAGCTGACAATACCGAGAATGCCGTCTGCGCAGGAGATCGTGTATTTGCCGGTCTCCTCGGGAGAGAACACATACACGGTGTACGGATAGGTGTTATCCACCGCATACTCCTTCGTGCCGACCTCAAGAGCCTCCTCGCTGATGGCGTAGTTGATCTCGTCCTCATCGCCGGGCTCATCACCGGGCTCGTCGCCGGGCTCATCGCCGCCGACCTCGCCCGCCTCAAAGCTGAGCGTCCAGTCGATCGTGCCCGAAAGCGGAGCACCCGTCGGATTGTAGGTATTGACATAGATGTCCAGCGTTTCGCCAGCCTTCATCTCGATCGATTCCGAGGTAACCACGGGCTCGTCGTCCGACCAGTGCGTATCACCGTAGTGATAACCACTGTAATCCTCAGGATCGACGGGGATGCCGTTGATGCGGTACTCCCAGTTCGTCGCCGTATTCATCGTAAAGGTTGCCGTGCCGTCCTTGACGGCCGTCCAGGTGTAATAGTAACCGGCGGCATTTTCAACGGACGCGGTGTTCTGACCGAGAACCGCTTCTACGGGGCAATCGTAGCTGCCCTTGGCGCTGAAGCTGACAACCGTCGTCACGATACCCGCGGGAGCGGAGAACATATTGGCAGGATCGTAAGGGATCACAAACACTTCCACTTCGTCACCCGCTTTGACGGGCACCTGCTCCATATCGACAACGGGATCATCGTCCGACCAGTGGTTATCGCCGTATTTGCCCTGGGTCTTGTTGTTGGCAAGATACTGCCAGCCGACATCGTTGTATTCTTCATCGCAAGCCGACACGCTGACATTGATCACGCCTTCGCCCGGGGCGATGACCTTGTACCAGCGGCCTTCACTGCCCGCTTCAAAGGTATACTGCGCAACTGCCATCTGCATACCCATCTGATAGGGGTCTTCGAGGGTAAGAACCTCGGGATTATCCATCGAACCCGTGGTATCCTGCGCCTCGCCCGCCGTCAGCGACAGCGTCACGGAAATGGTCTGCGTACCGCTGTTGTACAGCGTAAACCAATCACGCTCGGGGATCATCTGGAACGTAGCGGTCGAACCGCTTGCCGGCACGATCTGCGTGCAATACTGGATCACATTGTTCAGCGACACATTTGCCGAAGCATCCACAACCGAGCCGTTGCTGTTTGCCGCCTGCACATACACAGTCGTCTCTGCAGGAACATTCACGATCAAACCTGCGCCGACATTCAGCACATACTTGTCGTCGAAGTCGCCCTTTGCCGCGCTGACCGACAGCGTCATCGGCATCAGCATCACCGACAGCGCCAGAATCAGCGACAGTACGGTCTTCATCATGGTTTTCATAAACCTTCCTCCTTATATGTTTGTTTCGGCCTTATCAGGCATAACAACCAAACCAGGTAATATCCGCCGCGGGATACTTGCCGCGCTTGTTGGGCTTGGCACCGACGTTGATGAGGATCTCATCGCCCGCCTGCACCTCAAGCTCAATATACGCACCCTTGGCATCCGTCTTAGCATCCGCCTCAGTGGTGCGCTGTGCCGAGTTGCGGTTGTTGGTCGCCAGCATCACGCTGTCAACCGATGCCGTCATATACAGACGGATGGTACCGCTTTGCGAAGCGATATACTTGAAATAGTAGCCGCTGTCCGCATCCTTCTCAAGGCTGACGGATTTGTTATCCTCCAGCGTGCTGACAACCACGGGATCCATATAACTGCCCTTCTGGTTGCTGAACTGCAGCGTGAAGGAGGTCGCGTAAGAGCCGCTGTTGCCGATTTCGAAGCTGACCGCATCGGATGCCAGCGCAGAAGGCACCGTAAACGATACCGCACCGCCGTTCGCATCGTAACGGACACCGTCGCACACAACATAGGCATTGCCGTCGTAGATCGTCAGGATCATTCCGCCGACGCGGTAAATGTCGTAAAAGCGCGAGCTTCCCGCAGGGATCTGTACCGTAGTGACGGTCATATTCTCCGTGGGTGTTTCCAGATACGGCTGGCTCTGACTGCCCTCACCCAGAATCTCATCGTTATTCTCGGTGGGCTGAGTCGGCGCAGAGGTGGTCGCCTGCGTAGGAGGTATCGTGGACATCGACGGTCTTGTTGTGGATGCCGTCGGCGCTATCGTCGTCGTAGTCGTCGCTTTCGTGGTCGTGGTGGTCGCCTTGGTGGTGGTCGTCGCCTTGGTAGTGGTCGTCACAGCGGTCGTTGTGGTGGTTTCCTGCGTCGGACCGTCGGACGAATCCCCGCAGGAGGTCAGGCACAGCGATGCGGCAACAAGCAGTGCCGCGGCAAGCGCCGGAACACGCATTTTCCAAATACTCTTCATTCCTTACGCCTCTCCCTGCAGTTCCACCGTGTAGCTCGTGCTGCCGCTTTCCAGATAGACCTCGGCTTCACCTGTGTAGGTATAGCCCGCAGGACAGGACAGCACCGACAGCTTGTGGCCGTCTTCGATCTCAAGGTCGAACAGGGCAATGCCGTTGCCGTCGCTCATCTTCGGGACACAGATGTCCTTGCAGATCTGGATCATCACGCCCTGCACGGGAGCGCCGTTCTGATCGACAACCTTCACCTCAAACGTCGCCGCCTGCGGCTGAGTCGTCGTAGTCGTCGCCACGGTCGTGGTGGTCACGGGATCGTTTTTCGGCTGCTCGGTTTCCGAGCACGCACACAGGCACACTGCCAGGCACAGCACCGTGATCATCACACACAAACACTTTTTCATACTTTCAATCTCCTTTTAACCCAGCTCGCTGATATTGCGAACGGTTTGTTGTACATAGTCATCGGCGGTGAAAAAGGCAAACACCTTTTCAAACACACCGACCTCGGTCACAGCCCCTCTGTGCACCATTGCGATCATACCGTAGCGGTCGATCACCACGGTGGTCGGATACGCCGAGAGGTTCATCGAGGATGCCCAATACCCCTCCCCTTTCATAACGGGGAAGGTAAGCCCCAAGTTGGCGGCGTAGATCAGCACCGAATCGGGCGTGCCGTCATACGGGTTGATCGCCAGCACCTCGATATCATCCGCATATTCTTTATAGGCGTTTTGCAGATACGGGAACTCCGCGCGGCAGGGGCCGCAATTCTCAAACCAGAAATTCAGCACCACGGCCTTTTTGGTCTTGAGAAGCTCGGACAGCGTATACTCCGTTGTCGGTGTAGACGATGTCACATCGCCATCGCCGGCAACCACCGAGAAATCGCACATCATATCGCCGCGGGTGAACACATAATCGGTCAACGCACCATCGAGCAACGACGCTTTCGGTGTCAGCACGGTCTGCTCACCCTCCAGCGCATAGCGCTCCTCCGCTTCGTATCCGCGCGGCAACTCGGTCAGCACCGCATCCAATGCCGCATTTGCCGCTTGGAACGCCACATTTCCGTCGGCGTCCGTCATCGCCGCCCACACTAAATCGGTCGGGTCGGCGCGGTCGTACACATTGACGCGCACACCCTCAAGCGGCATACCGCCCTCGGTTTTCACCGTCACCGTGTATGCCGTTTTGGCAGGATCGGACGGTTCTGCCTTGCACGCAGTCAGCAGGAAAAGGCACAGACAGATCAGACTGATTGCTCGTCTCATATCTTAGCCCTCAATGTAACAGCACATCAGCAGCCACGCGATTTCCGCGTTGATCTCGGGATCGTTGTTGCCGTTGGCATCCTTGAAGATGTAGCCGTTATGATCGATATTCCACCAGCCGACATAATCGCCGCGCTGTTGAATGATGTATTTCAGGTCGTCAGTCAGCGGATACACGCCCTCGACCTCATCCACATATTCAATATATTCGAGCAGGCACTCGGAATAGCTTTCCTTCTTGACGAAGCTGTCGTTCTCGTCGAAGAAATAGCGGGACACGCCCGAACGGTCAAGCATCGTGGCAAAGCACGCGATGTAATCGCAATCCTCTGCCAGACGCACCAGCACCAACGGGCCGTTTTCGTCGTTCAGGTGATAAAAGCCGTCCTGCTCATTTTTTACGATTTTATAGGTGTCGGTCGAAGCGGTCAGATCAAACTCTCCTAACGTCGCACCTGCGGGCAGGGTATATTCGGACAGGGTTGCCGTTTTCTGATAGATCGTCCACGGCTCATCCTCGATCGTCTTTTGCGGGTCACCGGTGCGCTGAACACCGATCACACAGCCCTCGGACGAATTGTCAACACCGATGACATAGACCGAAGTGCCGCCCTCGCCCGACCCGATCATTGACGCTCTGACCGACACGGAGAATTTGCCGTCGATCACCTCGACACTGCTGTGCTCCTGCACAAAGTGCGGAGCGCCGTAATAGCCGATAACCGCGTCGGTGCCGTCCATCACCGAGAACTCATACACGCCCGCCTGCGTGGGAGTGAAGAAGAGATACTGACGCTTCCCCGCCTCGGTCTTCACATAGGTGCAACCGACTTCCAGAGAATAGGCATCAAATTCCTCGTTGCCGACAATCAGCAACTGCGGTTCACCCGACACGGTCTTGGCAAGGATCACATCCGTTGTCGGTGCCTTTACCGTGAGCTTGATATCGGCATTATAATGATACTCCGCGTTGCTGTCGGTGAACTGAAGCTCCGCCGTGTAATCACCGCTCGGAAGCGTCTTTGCCGCCACGCCGTTTTCGTCGCACGGCTGCATCGCCACCTGCTGACCGTTTTGCAGGAAACGCACCACCACACCCGTGGTGTAGGGCGTACCCAGTGCATCCTTAACGGTAACCGCGTATGTTTTCTCGTTGCTGCCGCAACCCGTCAGCAACAGTGCCATACACACTGCCACCGTCAGCACGATCGCCGTAAAACGCTTTGTTAATGTTGTCATTATACTCATTCCTTTTGTGCAACGATTAGGCACCGAGATAGTCATAGTAGTAGCAAACCTTCAGCCAGGAGTTTTCCACATCCTCGAAGGTGTATTTGCTCATCAGCATCTGTAAAAGCTCCGCAAGGCGCTCATCCACCTTCACGCAACCCTCGGTCTCACCGCCGTTGTGCAGGACCTTCGAGAGATATCCGCGCATTTCCTCGGTGTAGTCCTGACCGTTGCCGTGATAGCGACCTTCAAGCACGTCCTCTAACTGATAGACCTCCGCGTTCTGGTCGTATTCCTCGCCCCACAGCTTCTTGAGATACTCCTTGGTCTTGTCGGCGTCGTTGCCGTTTTGCTTGAGATATGCCAGGATCTCACCGTCGGTTTCGGATTTGGTGAAATCGAAGCCACCCATATCGATCATCTGCGTGATGGTCTGGCTGAACATCGTCGTCAGGCCTTCAAAGTCGGCATAGATGGCACTGCCGCCGTCTTTCTCATAGTAATAGCCGTCTTTGAGCTCGGGCGTGATACCGCCCGTGATAATGTCGTACATCTGACTGCCCGTCGCGTCACTGTCATAGGTGAAGTAGCCGGGGGCTGCCAGTCGGAACAGGTCGTACGTGGCGCCGAGGTATTCTACATCATAGGGAATCGTGCCCGTTGCGTAGATATCCCAGAATGCCATATTAATATAATACTTTTTCCCTGCTTCCATATAGTATACCATCGAGCAGTTGATGGTATCGGTATACATTCTTTCATCGTGCTCGTACGTGTAGATCACTTCACTGTTTTCATTGAAGATCCACGCATCAATACCGTCCTGATAATCGCTCTTGGAGGTGAAGCGGTACACGCCCGATGTCGAGGGGATAAACTCGGACATCAGACCGCGCGGGATGATGGCACGGTCATAGTAGAAGTAGTTCGTGTCCACGTCCTTACCCAGCGTCGTTTCAAAGGCGCAGAAGGGTGCCAGACCCTTGATGGGATCGGCAAGCTGACCGCCGTTCGTGCCGTACGCCTTATAGTATTTGCACATCTTAAGCCATTCGTTCTCGTCGCCGTCAAAGCCCGCGATGTCGGCGACCTGCTTGAGCATATCGGCGAGCTCCTTTGTCACGGTGCATACACCGTTGATCGTCGAATTGGAGGCGTAAGAGAAGAACTTGACCATTCCCGCGCCGCCTTCTTCAACCTTATTATACAGGCTGATGCCGTCCTTGTCGGCATCACCGTTTATCACGATCTCCTGAACGGTCTGCTCCTCGTTGAACGGGGTATAATTCATCAGATCGGCAAGCAGCAACGGGCCGTCCGCCGTGCCGACGTGGTAATAACCGTCCGCCTCGTTGTACACCACCGTGGCGTAGGTGTACGTGTCGCCGTCATCCTTGGTGGTTGCCGCGTAGCTGGGCAGGTAGGTCGGTACATTGATCGCCGACGCATCCGCAATGCGCATATTGTCGATATACACGGTGTCATCGCCCTCGGCACCGTCGCCGTCCTTCATAAAGCACAGTGCCACTTCATAGGTGCCGTCTTCCTCGGCAACCCACGGATAGCAGGTCTGCCATACCTCGGTCTGAGCAACACCCGAAATCTGATACACATCCTCGTCATCCACGATGACATACAGAATATCGCACAGACGCTCCGACGAAATCACATAGTCAAAGCAGAGTGCCTGACCCGCTTTCATCGTCACATCCGCATACATAATCGCATAGGAGCTGTCAATGCCGATGTTGGAGGCGTAGATGCAGTCCGCGCCCAACTTTTTGCCCGCGATAAACGGCCAGATGTACTCGGCATTTTCATCCTCGGTCTCGGGGCGGTAGGTCACATCGATCGTGCCGCTGTTGATCAGCTTGGAGATGGCCTCGGAGGTGTCCATCGTGTAAGACGGCTTGACCTGCGTCACCAGATCGCCGATGCCGTTTTCGCACAGCTTCTGCGCATAGTTCTCAGCGGTGAAATGATCAAACGCGCACACAAAGGGACGCTTGCTCGTGATGGCACCCGCCTCCACAAGGCAGATGACACCGTAGCGATCGACAAACACCGACGTCGGATAGCCCGACACACTGAAGGTGTTCGACCACGAGGACGGGCAAGCCGCCATCGTGAAGGTATAGCCGTACTGCTTCTGGAAGCCGTCCACGGCGTTGTTGTCTTCCATCGGGTTGAGGGCAATGAACGCCGCTTTGTCCGCATATTCCTTGGAGATCTGCTCCATCAGCGGGAACTCCTCAAGACACCAGGTGCAAGTGGTGTACCAGAAGTTGAGCACCACCAGTTCCTTTTCCTTGAGCATCTCGGACAGCTTGATCTCTTTGCCCGCCGGGGTCGTGACGGTGAAATCGTACATCACGTCGCCCAGCCCGAGCGTTGCCGAGGACAGATCCTCGTCCGTGATCAGCGACGAGGTCAGTTTGATGACAGCATTGGTGCCCTCAAACGCATAGCTCTCCGCCACCGTGTAGCCCTTTTTCACGCCGGACAGCACAATGGCATACGAATCGCTCTGCGGCAGATTGAAGTTTGCCGTGCCCTCCGCATTCGTCTTGGCGAAATCCTGCATATTTTCACGGGAGCTGTCCGTGTAGATGTACACATCAATATCGCTCATTGCCATACCGCCCGCAGTCTTCACCGTCACCGTGTATGCCGTGGGCTCGCCTGTGGGCGATTGTCCGCCGTTGTCGCCGTCGGGATCCTTGCCGCAGGACGCCAAGGACACCAGCATTGCCAGCACCAGCACAATTGCCGCCAGTCGGCTGAAGATCGAATTGGTCGTTTTCATTTTTTCACCGTTCCCCTTTTCTATTGACAAATAGGTATACGAAATCTATTATCCATAGAAGTTTACCACAATTGTCCCGCATCCGTCAATAGTTTAAAGCAATAAAATGTACATTTCGGATAATGTCAAAATCCTTTTTCTAAAAAATATGCTCCGATATCCAAGCGGATATCGGAGCATAAACCGTATTTTACCAGGGACGGTCGTTGTAGGGCGTGTCCTCCACGCCGTTGCTGTTGAGCTTGCTGACCATCTTGTCGAGAACCGGCTTCCACATATTCTTAAACCAGGTCGTGCCGCCGAACCACTTGACGATCGTCGGGCCGATGGCGTAATAGGTGCGGATGAACGCACGGCCGTACCAGGTGGAAGCAAGCGTTTCATCGCGAAAACGGCGAAGTGTCCACACCTCGGGGCAATCATACGAGCCGTACACGCAGGTCGCCACAACACAGCAACCGCCGGTGCTGACACCCTCGGGAACCGAGAAGTCAATGTCGCTTGCCATAACGGATTCGTCCGTGCCGTCCATATACTCGATATAGACCTTGATCAGGCGGACATTTCGGATGGTGCTGTTGTACCACGCATTTTCCCAGATGTTGCCGAACGACATCTCACCGGGAGCCAAAGGACCCGTATAACGCACGCCGTCGGTCGCTTTGCCTTTGATGGAGCACGGAGCCTCATCGTTCACCGCATTGTAGGGGGTGAACCAGAAATGCGCATATTTAATAGTCTTTTCGGTCAGGTTTTTGAACGAAAACTTGACGCTCACACCGCCTGCCGAGTTGGGACCGCTCATCCACGCGTCAATCGAATTGCCGTCGTAGCCTTTATGACCCATTGTGAAATCCCATACCTGAAGTCTTGCCATTGTTACAGCCTCCTCAAAAGCCAATCTCGGTTTTATCACGCTTTTGCGCAAAAACTATGGAACAAGAATAGCAAAAAAATGACAAAAAATCAAGTATTTTGTCGGAATCCGACAGAGTTTTTTACTCCTCCCAGTCCAACAGCTCCATTTCGCGGATGATCTCCTTCTGACGCTCGAAGAACAGCAGCTCCTTGTTGTGGTCGAAATACTCCTTGCATCCGTAGCGGCTGATAAAGCGGGCACTGTGATAGCCGACGGTCAGCTCCGTCACAAAAATCAGGATCTCCTGCGCGAGCGACTGCGCTTTTGTAAGAGGTTTCTTCCCGTCCATTCCTAAATTCCTTCCTTCCGCACGGACGTTCCTTGGTTTTCCTGTTTTTTCGGGTAGTTATAGGATTTATCATACCTTACCTGCCCGAAAAACGCAACCTTCATTATCATCAACAGCGGGAGGTGTCGCATTTTCGCAACACCTCCCGCCTCTAAGGAGCCCGTTTTGCCGTTCAAATCCCTCTCGAACCGATTGCAATCCGTGAAAGTTTGTGGTATACTGTTACCATTCTGTTGAAAAGGAGGCGACGGCGTTGCCGATGACCGAAAAAGATCTGAAATCCGCACTCAAAAGCGGCGACCTGTCGCCTGTATATTTTTTGTATGGTGAGGAGCCGTATCTTGTGGCGCATTTTGCCTCGCTCACGGCGGATACAGCGGTGCCCGCTGACGGGATGGAGGATTTCAACCGCCACGTTTTCGACGGCACGGCACTGTCGCTCGACGCATTGGAGGCGGCGGTGGAAGCGATGCCGCTGATGGGCGAGCACACCTGCGTGTGGGTCAGGGATTACGATGCGGGTGCCGCCAACGCCGCTGTTACCGAGCGGATGAAGGCGATCATCGCCAAGGCAGAGGAGCCGTGCGTGCTGTTGTTTTCCGTGACCGCCTTCACACCCGATATGAAGAAAAATGCCAAGTGGAAGGCGTTCCTCAAGGAGATCGACAAGCGCGGTGTATCGGTGTGCTTTGAGCACCGCTCGTCCTCGGACACGGCGGCACTGCTGATGCGCGGTGCGCAAAAGCGCGGTGCAACGCTGTCGCGTCCCGTGGCTCTGGCGATGATCGAGCAATGCGGCAGTGATCTGTTCCTGCTCAACAACGAGTTGGATAAGCTGTGCGCCGTTGTCGGTGAGGGCGGTGAGATCACCGCCGAGATCCTCGCCAAGGTCGGTGTGCGTCAGCTGGACGCCTCCGTGTACGAATTGTCCAAGGCGCTTTTGCAAAAGCGGTACGACACCGCCTATCACTGCATCGCGGCACTGTTTGCCTGCGGCGAGGAGCCCATCCGCATTTTGGCGGTGCTGTCGGAGACCTATGTTGATCTCTATCGCGCCAAAATCGCCGCTGTCGGCGGTGAGCAGGCAACGGCTCTCAGCGAGGTCTTTGCCTACCGCGGGCGGGAATTCCGCCTGCGCAACGCGGCAAGAGACTGCCGCGCGCTTTCCACGGAAGCCCTGCGCAACAGTCTGGATCTGCTGGGCAAGGCCGATACGCGGATGAAAAGCACCTCGGCAAAGCAACACCGTCTGATTTTGGAGGAAACGGTCGCGCGCCTGATCCTCCTGGCAAAGGCGGGATGAGTATGCTGACCATCCGTGAAGCGATCGTGGTGGAGGGTCGCTACGACACGATCCGCCTGTCACAGCTTATTGACACCGTGATCGTGCAGACCAACGGCTTTCGCCTGTTTCACGATAAAGAACAGATCGCCCTGCTGCGGCGGCTTGCGCAGACGCGCGGGCTTGTGGTGCTGACCGACAGCGACAGCGCAGGCTTTGTCATCCGCGACCGCATCAGCTCCTTTATCCCCAAGGAACAGCTCAGACACGCCTATATTCCACCCTGTGCGGGCAAGGAAAAGCGCAAGCGCACCCCCTCCAAAGAGGGCTTACTCGGCGTGGAGGGTGTGAGCGATGAGGCGATCCTGCAGGCACTGCGCACGGCGGGAATCACCGAAGACTCTGCGAGCCGCGTCACCTTTATGACACCGCTTCGGATGTTCGAGGACGGCTTGTCGGGCGGCAAGGACAGCAAGGCAAAGCGTGAGCGGCTGTGCGAGTTGCTTTCCCTGCCGAAATTTTTATCCGCCTCGCGTCTGTGTCAGGTGCTCAACACCGCCTTTACCGAAGAGGAATATCGGACGGCGTTATCGCAGACTTGACAAACCGCCGCTTCGTGCGTATACTGATAATACACTTCAGGGCGGGGTGAAAGTCCCCACCGGCGGTACAGTCCGCGAGCCACCGAAGGGTGGTTGATTCGGTGCAATTCCGAAACCGACGGTTACAGTCCGGACGGAAGAAGATCATCTTTGCTACACGTATGCCCTGTGGTGAGTCCACAGGGCATTTTTGTTTGCCTAAAGAAAGGGTTGTAAAACTATGAAATCCACACGTATTCGGAATATGACGGTCACGGCGATGCTGTGCGCTCTGGCGTATGTCGTGACCTTCCTGATCCACTTCAAGGTGATGTTTCTCACGTTTGATCTGAAAGACGCGGTGCTGACATTAGCGGCGTTGCTGTACGGCCCCGTGTACGGGCTGGTATCGGCGGCGGTGGTGGCACTGCTGGAATTTGTCACCATCAGCGACACGGGTTGGTACGGACTGCTGATGAATTTCCTGTCCTCGGCAGCCTTTGCGTGCGTGGCAGGGCTCGTCTATAATCGCAAGCGCGATCTGACGGGAGCGGTGCTGGGTCTTGTGGGAGCGGCAGGCGCGATGGTGGCGGTGATGCTCGTTGCCAACCTGCTCATCACGCCGTTATATATGGGCGTGTCCGTTGCGGATGTCGGCGCACTGATCCCGACCCTGCTGTTGCCGTTCAACGCGTGCAAAGCGGTGATGAACGCGGCAACGGTGATCCTGCTGTACAAACCGCTTACAGCGGCATTGCGCCGCACGGGCGTCCTCGAGCACGGGCCAGCCTCCTATCGCCTGGATATGAAATCGGTATTGCTCGGCGGTACGGCGATCCTGCTGATCGTCGCCGCCTGCGTCGTCATCACCGTCGTCCTCGGCGGCAATATCGGATGAATTTTCCCATTGACAAACACAAATTTTGTGCTATACTGGTCTTGTCAAAATTGAATACGCCTTATCAAGAGTGACGGAGGGAACAGGCCCTGTGATGTCCGACAACCTGCTTTTGCAAAAAAGTAAGGTGCCAAATCCTGCGGGTAGAACCGAAAGATGAGATGCTTTTCACGCCGTTCGGTTCTGCCGGACGGCGTTTTTATGTATATCAGAAAGGAATGAACAACACAATGGCAAGATATTTCTTTACCTCCGAATCCGTGACCGAGGGACATCCCGACAAGGTGTGCGACCAGATCTCCGATGCGGTGCTGGACGCGATCCTGGCACAGGATCCCGACGCGCACGTGGCGTGCGAGACCTGCGCCACCACGGGCATCGTGATGGTAATGGGTGAGATCACCACCACCGCCAAGGTGGACATCCCCGCGCTGGTGCGCAAGACCGCGCTGGAGATCGGCTACGACGGCTCGGACAAGGGCTTTGACGGCAACACCTGCGAGGTGGTGGTGCGTCTTGACGAGCAATCCCCCGACATCGCGATGGGTGTCAACGAAGCCATGGCCGTGCGCGGCACCGATGCCGATCCGTACGATGTGACGGGTGCGGGCGATCAGGGTATGATGTTCGGCTATGCCTGCGACGAAACGCCCGAGCTGATGCCGCTGACCGTTTCGCTGTCCCACGCGCTTGCCCGCCGTCTGACGGCGGTGCGCAAGGACGGCACTCTCCCCTACCTGCGTCCCGACGGCAAAACGCAGGTGACGGTGGAATATGAGGACGGCAAGGCGGTGCGCGTGGAGACGATCGTCGTGTCCACCCAGCACGACGAAGCCGCCGACCTTGACACCATCCGCCGCGACCTGATCGAGCACGTCATCCGCCCGACCGTCCCTGCTCAGCTTCTTGACGACAACACCAAAATCCTGGTGAATCCGACCGGTCGCTTTGTGATCGGCGGTCCGCAGGGTGACAGCGGTCTGACGGGTCGCAAGATCATCGTCGATACCTACGGCGGTCGTGCGGCACACGGCGGCGGTGCCTTCTCGGGCAAAGACCCGACAAAGGTGGACCGCTCTGCCGCGTATATGGCGCGCTATGCCGCCAAAAACGTGGTTGCCGCAGGACTTGCCAAGCGTTGCGAGTTGCAGCTTGCCTATGCCATCGGCGTGGCACATCCCGTGTCGGTGTTTGTGGACACGGAGGGCACGGGCATCGTGTCCGATGAGGTGATCACCGAGGCGGTCAAGAAGGTGTTTGACTTCCGCCCCGCCGCGATCATCGACACGCTCAAGCTGCGCCGTCCGCAGTACCGCGATGTCGCCGCCTACGGTCATATGGGCCGCGAAGACCTTGATGTGATGTGGGAAAAGACCGATAAGGTTGACGCCCTCAAGGCCGCCATTCAATAAGTCTCCCGAAGGCTGTTGTGTTGTGCAACAGCCTTCTTGCTTTTCGGCGCACGGTCGTGTATACTGTAGAAAAAGGAGTGACACATTATGCCGCTGTTGATCGTACGAAACGATATCACCAAGATGTCGGTGGATGCCATTGTCAATGCCGCCAACAACAGCCTGCTCGGCGGAGGCGGTGTGGACGGATGCATCCACCGTGCCGCAGGTCCCGCCCTGCTTGCTGAATGCCGCACACTGGGCGGCTGTGAGACGGGCGATGCCAAAATCACGGGTGCTTACAATCTCCCGTGCCGCTATGTCATCCACACGGTCGGGCCCGTGTGGAACGGCGGCAACAACGGCGAGGAATCGCTGTTGCGCTCGTGCTATCGCCGCTCGCTTGCCGTTGCCGCCGAACACGAGGTGAAAACACTGGCATTTCCGCTGATCTCGGCGGGCGTTTACGGCTATCCGAAGGCGGAGGCATTGCGCATCGCCACCGAGGAGATCGTCAATTTCCTGCAAGACAACGAGATGACCGTCTACCTCGTGATTTTTGACAAAGCCTCTTTTCAGGTCGGAACAGCACGCTTTGCACAGATCGCGCAATACATCGACGACGCCTATGTCGATGCGCGCGTGGATCACATCGCGGAATCGCACCGCCGAAAGGCATTTGCGATGGGGAAAGCCTGCGCACCCTGCTGTGCACCGTCCGATGAGCTGGAATTTGAGGTGGACGAGAGCTTTTCGCAGATGCTTCTGCGCAAAATCGACGAAAGCGGTATGACCGACGCGCAGTGCTACAAAAAAGCCAACATCGACCGCAAGCTGTTCTCGAAGATCCGCGGCGATGTGCATTACAAGCCGAGCAAAGCGACGGCATTTGCCTTTGCGGTGGCATTGGAGCTGTCGCTTGCCGAAACGGAGGAGCTGCTCCGCAAGGCGGGCTTTGCACTGTCGCACAGCCTGAAATTCGACCTGATCTTAGAATATTGCATCACAAACGGGATATACAATATCCACGAGATCAACGAAGTCCTGTTTGCGTTTGATCAACCGCTGTTGGGGGTGGCATCGTGAAACTGATTTCCTGGAATGTCAACGGCTTTCGTGCGTGTTTAGGCAAAGGCTTTGCCGAGGCGTTTGCCGCTTGGGATGCGGATATTGTCTGCCTGCAGGAAACCAAGATGCAGGAGGGGCAAGCCGTGTTTGCGCCCGAGGGGTATCATCAATACTGGTACAGCGCCGAGAAAAAGGGCTATTCGGGTACGGCGGTGTTCAGCAAGCGCGAACCGCTGTCGGTTGCCTACGGCATCGGTATTCCCGCACACGACACCGAGGGTCGCGCCATCACACTGGAATTTGAGGAGTATTATGTGCTGTGCGTCTACACCCCGAATGCACAGCGGGAGTTAGCGCGTCTGGACTACCGTATGGCGTGGGAGGACGCATTGCGTGCGTATATCCTGCGGCTGGATGCGCAAAAGCCCGTGATCTATTGCGGCGATCTGAACGTGGCGCACGGGGAGATCGACCTCAAAAACCCCAAAACCAACCATTTCAGCGCGGGCTTCTCCGACGAAGAACGCGGCAAAATGAGCGAATTGCTGGCGGCAGGGTTCACGGATACGTTCCGTGCGCTGTATCCCGATCGGATCGCGTACTCGTGGTGGAGCTATATGTACCACGCGCGCGAGAAAAATGTCGGCTGGCGCATTGACTATGTGATCGTCTCAAACCGCTTGTTTGACCGCGTGCGCGACAGCTTTATCCTTGCCGATGTGACGGGCAGTGACCATTGCCCCGTCGGCGCGGAGATACACGTGTAGATTTGTCGCTTCGCAAGCGACCTTTTTCGGTGATCCTCTTGCTATACTGTGACTGTGAACGGCAGTCACAGTATTTTTTTACAGGAGGAATGCTTTATGGCAAACAACACAACGGAACTGGTATTCATTTTGGACCGAAGCGGGTCGATGGCGGGACTGGAAAGCGATACGATCGGCGGCTTCAACGCGATGATCGACAAGCAAAAGCAGGAAGACGGCGAGTGCTATGTCTCGACGGTGCTGTTCGATCACGAGAGCCTGGTGCTTCACGACCGTGTGCACCTGCAGGAGGTCCCGACAATGACCGCAGGCGATTACACGGTGCGCGGATGCACGGCACTGCTGGATGCATTGGGCGATGCGATGCATCACATCGGCAACATCCACAAATACGCCCGCAAGGAGGATGTCCCCGCGCACACGCTGTTTGTCATCACCACCGACGGGATGGAAAATGCCAGCCGCCGCTTCACCGCACCGCAGATCAAGGCTATGATCGCGCGGCAAAAGGAACAATACGGCTGGGATTTCCTCTTCATCGGTGCGAACATCGATGCCGTGGAGACCGCCGCGCACTACGGCATCGGCAGTGACCGCGCCGTCACCTACCACGCCGACGCGGAAGGCACCAAAGCGGTGTACAAGGCTGTCGGACGCGCGGTCGGCTGTATGCGCGCCAGCGCGCCCATCGAAGCCGATTGGTGCGACGAGATCCGCGCGGATGAAAAGCGTCGCCGTCACCCGTAAACCGCATAAACTCCAAACCCGCTGTCGCAAAACGCGACAGCGGGTTTTCCTTTCATACTATTCACAAGGATATACTTCTAACTATTGACAGCGGTGAGAAAAGCAATATAATATAATTGTAAAGTATATTATGGTGCGAAGAGATAAGTGTTTAAAAAAGTTACTTGAAAAAGGGTTATCCATTCGGCAAACCAGTCGATTGACGGGTATAAGTGTAGGGGTTGTAAGAAAATTTAGCTAACACAAGGAACCGTCCCCTGTGTTACGTGTGTATTCGTATTCAAAAGATTGGTTTCGCTACAGATACGGAGGATTGTGGTGATATGAAACGCTATGCAGGGGATTATATGACAGCGTATGTCGGCTTCACTTCTATCTTGTTCATAATAGGTCCTGTGATTTTTATGATTGTAGTATTAACTGCACAAGTATCGGTTGCCACTATTTGCCTATCTGGTTTCTGCATTTGTTGTTCGGTAATGTGGGGAATGATACTGGTAAAATACGGTGCATATGTGTTTTCTTGGTGTGAATTAAGCGAAAATGAAGTGATTATCAAAACATGGTTTAAAAAGCCATATATAATTCGGTATGATCAATGTAGTGATATTGGAATCGGTTTTTATATTCATGGAGTGATGAATTCCTCTCTTGGCTCAAAACATTATTACATCTATTTATCGTACGGTCGCATTGACGAATCGTTAAAAAGCCGCATAAACCACTTAGTTTCATCAAAAACCTGTTTAAAAATTGGGTACAATCGAAAAACATATGAGTATTTGCTACAGCATCTACCTAAATCAAAAGCCATTTCGCTTAAGGCAGATGCAAAAAAACTGTCTCTTGTAAAATGATTGTATAGTCCAATTTAGCCAGAGCCACCCTCCTCGGCACTGAAGAATATCATCACCGTCAACACGGGTTCGGCGAAATTCAACACCGCCATCGAATACGACACCGACGCGAATCACACCGCCTACTCGCGTGTCAAGCACTACATCAACCAAGGCAAAGCGTATTCGTATGAATATGACGATGCAGGTAATATTTCGAAGATTCAACCCCCCGACATTCCTCCCGTTGCCGTGGGAGTCCCTTTAGAGATTCACGGCGATAGCCGCAGCCCCCGTTCTACAGTGTTGCCGTGAGATTGCGGTGTACGGGTCGTCGAGGACGCGGTCGCGCGTTGCGCGACGGAATCCCCCTGTCACGGCATACGCCGTGACATCCCCCTTTAGGCAAGGGGGACAAGGCGCTTGCCGCCAATATGCGGGAACACACAACAATTCGCAGGGGCGGCACGGCACGCAGCCCCCGTTCTACCGTGATGCCGTGAGATTGCGGTGTACAGGTCGTCGGGGACGCGGTCGCGCGTTGCGCGACGGAATCCCCCTGTCACGGCATACGCCGTGACATCCCCCTTTAGACAAGGGGGACAAGGCACTTGCCGCCAATATGTAGGAACACACAACAATTCGCAGGGGCGGGCGTCCCCGACCGCCCGTTTGCAACGCCACCGATTTACACCGCGGGCGGATGCTATCCGCCCCTACATTTTGAATGTGCTGCTTTTAACAGGATGTTTAGCGGCGGGAGACAAGCCCCCGCCCTACGGTGTTGCCGCGTGTTTGCGGTATACTGTCGCAGAGCCACATCCCTTGCCTCTCCCTTTGGGAGAGGTGGCATCGCCGCAAGGCGATGACGGAGAGGGCGTTGCCGCAAGATCGTGCGAGGCGTTGCGCGACGGAATCCCCCTGTCACGGCATACGCCGTGACATCCCCCTTTAGACAAGGGGGACAAGGCGCTTGCCGCCAATATGCGGGAACACACAACAATTCGCAGAGGCGGCACGGCACGCAGGCCGTGCCCTACAGTGTTGCGGTGAGATTGCGGTGTATGGCTTGCCGCCAGACACATATGCTTCAAAATATATCTGCGGATATTGTTTGAAGTAAAAAGGAGATGATGAGCTTGAAAAGAATAATCCTTATTATTGTGTGTGTTATAGTAGTTTCAGGGCTTATTATTAAGATAGAAGGGGATATGGAGAAAAAATGGTTGCCATCAGAACAACCGGGAACTAATTGGAGTACAGAAGATGGACTGGCGGTTTTCTCGGTTCCGAATAATAATTCCGAGCCTATTATAGGAAAAATACAAGCGGATGGCAAAGAAACTCCGATACAGCTGTTTATGGGTGGATTAGTTTGGACGATAGATGTCACATACAAACTGTATTCCGAAGGTGAAATTGTCTATCCGGATGAGTTTTGGCATCCGCAAAAAGTATCTAAAGATACTTTTGTCGTTACTGTTGAAGGAAGCGCCTTCTTTGAAGAAGGCGAAACACTGGTTTTTTATAAAACAAAATAGAATCAGACAGAGGTACAAAAGGCCATTATCACCTTATACTGTTTTAGTAATCGAATATGATGAATCAGAAATCACTGAGAAATTATATGATTAAAGGAGGGCTTTAAAATGACAATAACACCGTTCCAGCTTGCAAAGGAATATACAAATCGCGATGTTGGGATGAACCGCAAAACGTTGTTTCTCTATGTTGTTTCGTATGTCATTATGGGGATTTCAGGCGCCTTATCTTTAATCGGTTTTGTAAAGCTGCTTGTTCTGTGGAGTATTGCTTTGGTTGCACTTTTAGCATCCTTATGGTTTGAGACAATCCAAATCCGTCAATGTGTTCGTTTTAAGATGCGAATTGTAAGGCAATTGCTTTTATACGCATTTGTAGTACTTATGGCTTTTCGGGTATTACAGAACAATGACCGATACCAGACAGCTTTCTTTTTCTTCTACATTATCTCTTTTTATATATTATGGAGCATATTCGCCGCTATTATCGTGTATATAGCCAAAAAACGCGTTGCCCGAAAAGATTGGGAGGCGTTGTCACAAAAAGATAAATCAGATGTTTTATCTTCGCTTGAAACTCTCTTTAAAGAGGAAGAAGACGTTTTGCAAAAACCTATTTGCGCTGTAATAGGACTGGTAATTCAAATTGGTTTGATATTGCTTTCCTTATTTCTTTTCTTTAAACAGGGACAAGGCGTCTGCGCACTTGATCTTATTACGGTCTCCAATTTTACTCCACAGATGATGTGGATGGCATTTTTAAAGCTGTGGGTGCTAAAGCAATCCGAATAGACACAAGAAACCGCTGCTTTTCCACAGTAGATTAAAAAAATCTCCGCCTATATCGCCAAACCACAAAGGAAGTGACACCCATGCGCAAGTAATCCAGCCGAAACAGGATGGTATTATTGCCAAAGCAGATACTACGACCCCGAGGTTGGCAGATGGTTGAATGCGGATTTAGTAATGGAAGGTGAACTGTATGAAAACATTCAAATATGTACTTGTTTTATTATATTGTATCGGAATACTCAGCGGATGTAGAACAGCATATCCGGGCACACCTCAGACGGAAAACGATACTTCTGCAACATTTGCAACGCAAACCGATTCTTCGCTGTATACAGAAGTGCTTAACGAATATAAAGCCATTGTATCTCGTCGGTTACAGTCGGATTTTCAACAACGTTGGAACAACGGAGAGCATATCGGAATCCCTGACACAGTTGCGGCGGCATCATCGGAATCGTCGTTGAAAGAGCATTGGTCCAATATGATTATCGAAATGACAAGCGGGTTAACTTCCATCCGCGAAGAATCGTTTGATTATGTGCTGTGCGATATCAATGACGATACTGTACCCGAATTATTCTGGGTGCGGGAGGATCATACCTTGTTAGCGATTTTTACATATGCACAAGATCAGGTTGTATTGTTGGATGCGTTCTGGCCTCGCTATAAAGGTGTGATCACTCAAGAGGGGTTGTTGTATACCCGCTCTTCAGGTGGTGCGGTATATACAAATTATGTTATCCGCTCGCTGACGAGTGAGGGGCAATGGGAAGAATATGCGTCATTCGGCACAGACGGTTACAACGAAGGCGAAAATGAGCTATGCTATTATGAGACTGTGGAGAACATACGGACAATCGTTGATCGACATCGTTTTGATACCTTACTGGAGCAATGGCCCTTTGAACACGGTGATCGTTGGTTAAACACTTTAGTTCCCTAACGCCAATTTCGCAGGGGCAGCACGGCACGCAGCCCCCGCCCTACCGTGATGCCGTGAGATTGCGGTGTACGGGTCGTCGAGGACGCGGTCGCGCGTTGCGCGACGGAA
The DNA here is from genome assembly GCA_015065805.1 of Oscillospiraceae bacterium. Classification (GTDB taxonomy): domain Bacteria; phylum Bacillota; class Clostridia; order Oscillospirales; family Acutalibacteraceae; genus RGIG1959. The sequence goes on from SVPN01000012.1 coordinate 39,281, forward strand.
TCCCCCTGTCACGGCATACGCCGTGACATCTTCCTCGCCGGAGACGGCAACCCCTTTGTCCGCGTTGCGGACATTTCCCCTGATAGGGGAATCGCCTTTAACAAGGGGGACAAGGTACTTGCCGCCAATATACTCTGTATACCAAAACATCCGCAGACGGATAACCGTCTGCGGATGTTTTTTATGCATTTGTTGCTTCGGTTTCGCAAAAGGCGGTATGTCCGATATGCACACAGCCGCTGACACCGAACACCTTGGTTTCAGGGTGGGCTTTATAATCGATATACGCCTGCCCGCAATGCGGACAACAGAACGAATTGTAATAGCGGAAGATTTTGCCGCCGATCTCACAGCTCCACGCCGCTTTATCCATCTCGCGCATACGGAATTCACAGCAATCCAGTCCGTCATCGGAATACGCCACATCGCTTTTCACGGTGTGGAAGGCATAGCTGTGGAACGCAAACGACTTGCCGCACGACGGGCAGATGCCGATCAGGCGCACATTGGCGGGTGTGGTATACCCTGGGAACGCCAGTCCCTTTGCCGCGAGATCCTGACCGCGGGTCTTCGCATAATAGGTTTGCGAAACCTCCTCGCCGCAGGCAAGAAAATGCCCTTCCATACGGTAGGCGACATCGTCCGCGTTGATGGCGCGTTCTTCGGGTGTCTGTGAAAGATAGCCGTCGATCTGCACCACGGGAACGGGCGGCTTGCCGATGACTCCCAAGCGTACACAGATGAGAAAATACTGTCCCGAAAAGTCCTCGCCGTCTTCGGTTTGCAGAACATATTCCCGCGTTTTAACGCCATCCTCACGCAAAGTGATGACAGGCTCTTTTTGCGAAAGCGGCATCGCCGCGGACACAATGTACTGCGCGTCCTCCTGCTTGCCGTGCTCCATCCACAAAAAGAACGCCTCGCTGTTGATCGCCACCGTCTGCCCCTCGATGCGGATGGGGAGCCAGTTGTTCAGCAACCGCTCCACCGTTTGCGGTGCATCCAGTGTATCGGTCAGCTCGCGATGGCGACCTGCCTTGAAGCCGCACACCACGCTCCCGCCCCACAGCGCCAGCGCAAGAACAAGAAACACATAAAACCCTGCATCGATAAACGGGTTGAACGGCATCCACGCGGGAACATTGCGGAGTCCCGCTGTACACACGCACACCAGCGACAGCACCGCCGACACCGCCGCGCAAATTCCCGCTGTCCGTGCCCGTTTACGAAAGCGACCGTGTTCCGTATGATGCTGCTGCCGTAACCGACGGCGGTGCTGCAGGGTCATCACCGCCATATACGGCTGCAGACCGAGCACTTCGCCGCACAACACCTCTTCGGTGCCGCCGAAGCCGTCCTTGCGAAGGCGATGTAACAGCATTTCCCGTCCGCGCTCACAGCGGCACAGCTGCTGTGTTTCATCATCAAACACGATATGCGGTTCACCGTTATCCCTCAAAGCACGAAGCACCTCATCACACGCGGTCTGTGTGATGAGCGCCGCTTCGGCAAGGGTCAGCAAATAGCCCACAGGGCTGTCATCCTCCTGCAAAAAGCCGACGCACGCCGTTTGGAACAAGGTGTACACCGCGCAATTTTCATCGGCATACCGCTCCTGCAAGCTTCCGTCCGCTGTCAGCGGTGTCAGGATCTGCTGCAAGGTGGATCTTGTCATACCGTAATACTCCCTTTTTAATGTATATACGACATTGTATCATATTCGCCGTCGGTTTGCAACCGCAGATGCTGTGTATCGTTCTCCACGGCGATAAGTGCCTCGGGGAACACATCTTTCAGGAAACGCACCTTGCTGTGTCCGCAAAAAACAAGCGTTGTCTGTGCATCGATACACGCGCGATTTTCAAAGTCACTGCCCGTACACAGCCACACAGGCTTGCACCAGTCCTGCGGCAACCGTGCGGCATCCGCCGATCGATCCGTTGTCAGCAGGCAAACGGTCTTGCCGCCGATGCACACGCGCACAAACTCGTCACAGCGTTCCACGCAGACAGCGTCTCCCGCTGTCAGGGTGCCGCCGTCGTGCAATCGGTTGACCGTTCTTGCCGACGGCAGGACACGGTATTCTTCGGGCGGTGACATCACCAGCAGACGGTCAACGGGCACCGACAGCATCGAGAAATCGGGAAACGGTTGATCCGCCGTGCCGAGCCACACCATCCAATCCAGTGAGCGAATGCCTTCGTCGCTTAACAGCATTGCCGCTTCCTTTGGGGCATTGGCATCGGGTGCCGCGATCAAGCCGTTGGTGCCGTCGGATCTTACCGTCATCACAATGTTATTGCCCGATGCAGTGGCAATGACGGTATCGTTTCGCGTGAGAGCGGCAATCGTCCCACTCCCCACCAGCAACACTGCCGTCATTACCGCTGTTGCCCGCCACACGCCGCGCATACGGCGACGGCAATAGCCGTACACCAGCGCGACAAGCAACGCCGATAACCACACGGTCACAAACCCGTCGGCTGTCACCTGTGCAACGGATAACGACGCAAGGCGGGTCGTGTAAGCTGTCAAAAAGCGGCTCAGGTGCCCGCCGACAAAAAACAGCATATCGGAAAGCGGCGCGAGCCAAACCGTGAGAACCGCCGCAAACATCAGCAACAGCAATATCAATGCCAGCGGGACGCACAGCAGATTGCTGAACAGAAACACCGCGGAAATACCGCCGAAATGCCACGCTGTCAACGGTGCGGTTGCCATAGTGGCACTAAGTGTCACACCGACTGCCGTGCTCAGCGGAGTCAGTACCGCGCGGATGCGCGGTGCAACGCGGCTCAGTCGGCGGGTGATCTCCCGCTCCCACACAGGCTCAAACAGCAGTAATCCGAGCGTAGCGGCAAAGGAGAGCTGCCAGCCGATGTCATACGCACAAAACGGATCGCAAAGCAGCATCACCGCCACAGCAAAGCCCAATGTATTGAGCCCGTCGCTTCGCCTACGGAACAGCCGCCCGCTGAGTACGATGAGCGTCATCACACCCGCGCGGGTCACCGATGCGGTGAAGCCGCAAAGTGCCATAAACAGCAGGACAAACACCATCGTCAGCAACGCCGTCAGGCGACGTGAGCACCGTACTTTTTGCAATATGAACACCATCGCACTTGTGAGAATCGCTAAATGTGTACCCGATACCGCCAGCAGATGATACACACCGCTTGCACGGAAGGCGTTCGCCACCGATACGGACAAATTGCCGCGGCGACCGAGCATGATCCCTTCCGCCATTGCCGCCGCATCATACGGCATATGCCGATAAAGCGCCGTGTGAATGCCGTCCCGCAAGGCATACAGTGTCTTGCGCGGCAGGGACAGCGTTTTTGTCCCGTCCTCCCACTGCAGGGTGCTGTCTTTGGTCGGCCACGCATACAGATACACCCCGTTTGCGCGAGCGGTAAAGCCGAATTCTTCGTCGGGATCATACGCACAGAGAAGCTCCGCCTCTGCTGTCAGCAGGTCGCCGTTGTTCGGGGAGAGATGGTGATAGGTCGGCCAGAAGCACAGGCGTGTCCCCTTTTCCACTGTGCCGCTTTCCACGCGCACGAGATATGCCGCTGTGGACGGCAAGGCTTCCTCCACACGCATAGTCACCGTTGCCGTAGTACCGTGAAGCGGGGTCTGCGGCTGTACCGTGCAGACATCGCGCACCGCAAACAACACCGATACCGTCAAGGCAACGGCACCGACGATGCCGACCAACCAAAGCGATCGCGCGCACAGTTTTGCCGCGATCACCGCTAAAACAGCAACAGCGGCAACCGTAACGACTGCCACTGTCAGAGGAACGGCCGTGCACAGCACCGCGGATAAAAAAGAAGCGAGCCCGATGAAAAGAAACGGTCGTTTTCTCATCGCACTCACCTCAAATAATCATCTTATGCTTTTGTCAGTCCCGGATCGGTCAGCACCTCTTCGGGCGGGGTTTCCAGCAGTGCGGGATTGCTCAGATATTCCTGCATACAGCGGAACGCCAGCGCAAAATAGCTTCCCGAGGCGATGCGTTCATCCATCGTCACGCCCAGCGGAATGCATCTCTCGAACACCACCTCGTCACCCTTGCGCTTTGCCACCTCGCGCTGGTTGCCCATTGCGATGAACACGCTGGTGGTGCCGAAGTTGTAGCAGTGGTGGTAGATATGGTTGGTGCGGATGGACGCCAGGTTCGTGATGCACAGGCTGTTGTGGAAGGGCGAGGCATCAATGATGGATTTCGGAAGCAAGCCGTGCTTATCCATCCATTTGAACAGTCCGACGCCCAGCGGGCAAAGCCCGGGAATGGACAGCAGCACCTTGATCAGCTTTTCGGTTTTGTTGTTTTCGGGTGTCCGGCGGTTTTCTTCAATGAATTTGTTGATGATCTCCTGCACCTCGAACACGGTATTGGTCGGTTCAAAATACATCTTGGTCATCGTACCTTCGTGATCGCCGCCGCTTTTGAGCACCACCATCGCCACGGAGATCTCGTTGCGGGTGTATGCCTTGCGGTTCACAACAAAGCGGTTGAGTTCGGGGTATTTTGCCATTGTACGCAGATAAGCGGCAATCAAAATTGCCATATGACTGAGCCTTTTGCCGTTTTTGCGGCATTGGTTGAGATACTGCTGCAGGGGGGCAACGGGGATATCCAATGTGATCATATTCATCGCATCGTTGCGTTCACTCATAATGTAGTTGGCAACGGTGTACATAGGGTCTACGTTTTTCAGACGCTTTCCGTCAGCTCGCATATGCAAAACCTCCTCATCAAATAATGAAAACAGTATATCACAAAAATTGTCGAAATACAAGATAAAATGTACAACTTGTGAATAAAAAGTAAACAGAAATGCCGTTGACAATCCGACGACGCATATAGTATACTATGTACTGTATATCTGTAGAATCAGGAGGCTTTTGATATGACAGTTGCATTGGCGTGCGATCACAGCGCACTGGATATGAAGCAATTGGTGAAGGATCTGCTCGACGAAATGGGCATCGCCTGGCGCGATTTCGGCACGGATACAACGGCAAGCTGTGACTACCCCGTGTTTGCCGCCCGCGCGGCAAAGGCGGTCGCTTCGGGCGAATGCGACCGCGGCATCGTCATCTGCGGCACGGGCATCGGCGTGTCCATCGCCGCAAACAAGGTCAAGGGTATCCGTTGCGCGCTCTGCAGTGAGCCGTATTCGGCAAAGCTCACCCGCCTGCACAACAACAGCAATATGCTGGCGATGGGTGCACGAGTGATCGGCCCCGAGCTTGCGCGTATGATCGCGGAAACCTGGCTCACGACTGAGTTTGAGGGCGGTCGTCATCAGCGCCGCGTGGATCTGCTGACGGCTCTTGAGGAGGGACAGGACCTTGGCTGATATCGTTCCCGCCAACGTCAAAACCGCTATGGCGGCTCTGGCGCGCAATAATATGGCATCGTACTATGTTGAAACCGCCAAGGAGGTTCCCGCGCTGGTCGCCTCCCTGCTTCACAAGGGCGACACGGTCGCCGTCGGCGGCTCGGTGACGCTGGAGGAAACCGGCGTGATGGAGCTGCTTCGCGGCGGCGATTACCGCTTCCTCGACCGCTACGCCGAAGGACTGACGCGCGACGAGGTCACCAAGGTGTTTCAGGAGAGCTTTTTTGCGGATGCATACCTGTGCTCGTCCAACGCCGTGACGCTTCGCGGCGAGCTGTACAACGTGGACGGCAACTCCAACCGCATTGCGGCGATCGCCTTCGGCCCGAAATCGGTCATTTTAGTGGTCGGTATCCAGAAGCTGGTGCCCGATCTTGCCGCCGCACAGGAGCTGGTCAAAACCGTAGCGGCACCCAAAAATGCCAAGCGCCTTTCATGCGATACCTATTGTGCCAAGACCGGCACCTGCGCGGGCGTTGAGGGCGGTATGACGCTCGGTTGCGCCACGGATGCGCGCATCTGCTGTAACTATCTTGTGTCCGCCAGACAGCGCCACAAGGACCGCATCAAAGTCATTTTTGTCGGCGAACCCGTCGGCTATTGATTAACAAGGAGGATCAGACTGCCTTATGGACAGTGGTGACAGTATCGGTATTATACTGGTTATGCTCGTGCTGATTACGATGTCAGCCTATTTTTCCGCAACGGAGACCGCGTTCTCCTCTCTCAACCGTATCCGTATGAAAAACGCCGCCGAAAACGGCGACAAGCGCGCGGCGTTGGTGCTTTCACTCGCCGAAAAGTTTGACAAGCTGCTCTCAACCATTCTGGTCGGCAACAACATTGTCAACATCGGCCTGAGTTCCATTGCCACGGTGTTTTTCATCAACCTGCTGGATGAAATCAAGGGCCCGACGGTGGCAACCGTTGTGATCACGGTCGCGGTGCTCATCTTCGGCGAAATCTCCCCCAAAAGCCTTGCCAAGGAAAGCCCCGAAAAATTCGCACGGTTTTCCGCTCCCATTATGCAGGTGCTGATGTGGGTCCTGACGCCGATCAATTTCCTGTTTTCGCTCTGGAAAAAGCTGCTGAGCAAGCTTATCCGCACCGACGGCACACCGTCCATCACGGAAGAGGAGCTGCTCACCATCGTTGAGGAAGCAGAGCAGGACGGCGGCATTGACGAGCAGGAAAGCGAGCTCATCCGCAGTGCGATCGAATTCAACGATCTGCAGGCAGTGGACATCTTCACCCCGCGTGTGGATGTGGAAGCGGTGGAGATCGACGACGACAAGCAAACGGTGGCGGACATCTTTACCAAAACGGGCTATTCGCGCCTGCCGGTGTATGAGGATACCATCGACAACATCGTCGGTATTATCCACCTGAAGGATTTTTACGCCAAGGTCTTTGCAAGCGACGCCCCGCTTGCGGATATCGTCAAACCGACCGTGTTTATCACGCGATCGATGAAGATCTACGACTTGCTTCGCCTGCTCCAGCGTGAAAAAGCACATATGGCGGTCATCGCCGATGAATACGGCGGCACGATCGGCATCGTCACGATGGAGGATATTCTCGAAGAACTCGTCGGCGAGATCTGGGACGAGCACGACGAGGTCATCGAGGAAATGGAACAGCTCCCCGACGGTTCTTATCGCATCGTGTGCTCCGCTTCCATTGACGATCTTGCGGAGCTGTTTGATATCAAAACCGATCCCGAATCGGACATCACCACCGTCAGCGGTTGGGTGATGGAGTGCCTCGGACGCATCCCGCAGGAAGGCGACACCTTCCAAGCGGAGGGACTGTGCGTCACGGTCACCAAAACCGATGCGCGTCGCGTGGTGGAGATCACCGTGCGCAAGGGCGAAACAGACGAATAATCAAAACGGGATGCGGTTGCATCCCGTTTGCTTTTTGTGTTGACAATCCCCGTGTTTTGTCCTATACTAAATGGCGGTAGAAATGCAGATAAAAGGATTGGTAATTATGGCAACGATCAACAATTTACGCAACATTGCGATCATCGCGCACGTCGATCACGGCAAGACCACGCTGGTCGATCAGCTCCTGCGCCAGAACAACATCTTCCGCGCCAACGAGCAGGTCGCGGAGCGTGTGATGGACTCGGGCGATCTGGAACGTGAGCGCGGCATCACCATTTTGGCAAAGAATACCGCCATTATGGTGGGCGACACGAAGATCAACATCGTGGACACCCCGGGTCACGCCGATTTCGGCGGCGAGGTGGAACGCATCCTGCTGATGGTGGACGGTGTGCTCCTGCTGGTGGACGCGTTCGAGGGCTGTATGCCGCAGACGCGCTTTGTGCTGAAAAAAGCGTTGGGTCTGGGCAAAAAGCCGCTCGTCGTCATCAATAAGATCGACCGCGACGGTGCCCGACCCGACGAAGTGATCGACGAGATCCTCGATCTGTTTATTGAGTTGGGTGCTTCGGACGATCAGCTCGACTTCCCCGTGGTGTATGCATCGGGTCGTGACGGCTACGCGTCGCTTGACCCCACCGTGCGCGAGGGCGATATGAAGCCGCTGACCGACGCGATCTTAGAGCACATTCCCGCGCCCGAGGGTGATCCCGACGGCCCGCTTCAAATCCTGTTTTCCAACATCGACTATGACGAATACACGGGCAGGATCGGTGTCGGACGTGTCGAGCGCGGCAGTGTCAAAACAGGACAGGGTATTGTGCTGTGCCGCGAAAACGGCAAGAATACGCCCGCGCGCATCGGCAAGCTGTATCAGTTTGAGGGCTTGCGTCGCGTGGAATGCGAATCCGCCTCGGTGGGCGACCTGATCGCCGTGAGCGGCATTGCAGACATCAACATCGGTGAGACCGCGTGCGCACCCGATCACCCCGAAGCCCTGCCGTTTGTGCGCATCGATGAGCCAACCATCTCGATGCTGTTTATGGTGAACAACAGCCCGTTTGCGGGTAAGGAGGGCAAATTCGTGACCTCCCGCAACATCCGCGACCGTCTGTTCAAGGAAGTGCAGACCAATGTCAGTATGCGCGTGCGCGAAACCGACACGACCGACGCATTTGAGGTATCGGGACGCGGTGAGCTTCACCTGTCCATCCTGATCGAAACGATGCGCCGCGAGGGCTACGAATTTGCAGTGTCCAATCCGCGCGTCATCTTCAAGGAGGAGGACGGCGTCCTGCTTGAACCGATGGAGCTGCTGATGATCGAGGTGCCTGAGCTGTATGTCGGCGCGGTGATGGAGAAGCTCGGCTCGCGCAAGGCGGAAATCGTGAATATGGGCACACGCGATACGGGCACAAGCCATCTGGAATTCCGCATCCCCGCGCGCGGTCTGATGGGTTACCGTCAGCAATTCCTCACCGACACCAACGGCAACGGCATTATGAACAGCGTATTTGACGGCTACGAGCCGTTTAAAGGCGAGATCACCCAGCGTATGCAGGGTTCGCTCGTCAGCTACGAAACGGGCGAAACGAGCGCCTACGGCCTGTTTAACGCGCAGGATCGCGGCGAGCTGTTCGTCGGCGCAGGTGTCGCGGTGTACGAGGGTATGATCGTCGGTCAGTCCCCGAAAAACGAAGACATCACCGTCAACGTGTGTAAGAAGAAGCACGTCACCAATATGCGTGCGGCAGGCTCGGATGAAGCGTTGCGCCTGACGCCGCCGACCGTGCTGTCGCTCGAGCAGTCGCTGGAATTCATCAACGACGATGAGCTTGTCGAGGTCACCCCGAAAAGCATCCGCCTGAGAAAACGCATCCTCTCGCACGAGTTGCGTATGAAGGCGATGTCCAAGAAAAAGCAATAATAACAATAGCGTCCTCCTCGGTGACTTACCACCGAGGAGGACGCGTTTTCTTTCTTATTGGCGGCGATAGCCGCAGCCCCCGCCCTAGCGTAACAGGAGATATCCGAATCTGTTTTTTGACAGGATAGGATACCGACCTGCTTGCGTCATGCTCACTCAGCATACGACAGTATTCTTCGTTCGCCTTCCTTGCATCTCGATACCCTATCCTG
>SVPN01000013.1 GCA_015065805.1 Oscillospiraceae bacterium
GTCTTTCGGCTACGCCGAAATCCACCTCCCCTGACAAGGGGAGGCAAGGATTCGCTTCGCTTCTTATTCTTCCCCCGGTAGAACCGGGGGTTTATTTCCACACCTAAAGGCACCAAGTAAAATCCCCTCGAATTCACAACGGAATTCGAGGGGATTTTGTTATTTTATTGGCGGCGGGAGCAAGCCCCCGCCCTACGACGGTACAGTCGTTTTCTCCGTTAAGGATCGGTCGCTGAAATCGGAGTGTTATTTTGTTATCAGCCGATGGCGGGGAGCGAAGCGGCAGCGGCGGACTGGCCGACGCGGCGGAACTTCTCGTCGGGCAGGTTGAGCTCGACGCCCGTGATCTCGGGATATTCGTCGGCAAGCACGCGGCGTGCTTCCTCGATGACGAGGTCACCGCCCTCACCGGACATCACGCGGCCGAGGAGCAGCACGTGTGCCACTTTGTAATAGGTCGCATAGTATGCCAGTGCGTGGCCGAGGTACGTACCGATGGAGCGATAGATGTCGCGGGCGGCTTCGGAGCCGTTGTTCATCTCGCCCTGCACGACCTTCAGCTTCTCAGCGGGAGACAGGCTCTCGTCAAGCTTGATGCCGGCGCGGGGTGCGAGCTTGATAACGCTGTCCTGCGAGAAATACTTCACGCCGCAGCCCTTATCGCCCGACCACTCGTCTTCCATCGCATCCGCCTGCAGGTCAACGGGAGCAAACGCAAGCTCGTTGAGCCAGCCGGTGATGTTGCCGTCGGCATCAACATAGCCGACGGCTTCCGAGGTGCCCATCGCGATGCCGAGGATCTCGTTGGAGCCGAGGCTCATGGCGCCCGCAAGAGCGGTCACGTCACCGTCGTTGACAACCTCCAGCGGCACATCGCCGATTTCCTTGGCGGCACGGATATAAATGTCTTTGACCTTCTTGTCAAACTCATCCTTCGGAACCTTGAGGAACAGCGACGCGACCATCGCGCGGTTGTCCACGTAGATACCGGCGGAGGAAACGCCGATGGCGTCCACGCGCGGCATTTTGGAGGCCGCGGTCTTCATCGCTTCCACGATGCCGTTGAAGTGATAGTCAGGGTCGGAGTTGGTCTTGGGGAACCAGACGACTTCCTCGGAATACACCGACTCGCCGTCGATGACCGCGGAAACCTTGCGGTCGGATCCGCCGGCATCAAAGCCGATGCGACAACCGTCGAGGTGACGGCCGACAGGCTTCGCACCCGACTTCTCAGCGGGAGTCTCGCTGAGCGGCACCGACACAACGGTGAACTCTTTCTCATAGACATTGCCCATAAAGTCCGCGTCGAACTCACGTGCGCCGCCGACCTTGTAGGTGTCGGCAATGTAAGCGCCGATGGCATCATCGCCGCAGATGTACACTTTCCAGCCGCCGTATGCCCACAGCAGCATCTTGACGGTACGCTCGACATACACGCGGTCAGCCTCTGCCATCGCTTCGGTGCCGTGGATCTTCATCTTGCGCACAGCGGTATACCCCTGGTTACGCTCAACTGCAACCGCAATGTCCTTGCCGTTTGCCGCCGATGCTTCAAACGCCTTGCAGAATGCCGCCATCGGGATGTAACCCTGATCGAGCTTCGGAATGTTTTTGATGTTGACTTCAATGCCAAATACGTTCATGTCTCAAAAGCCTCCTTGAAATTTTTCGCCCCTCATAAAGGACGTATCTTGCTATTTATCATCATACCAAATAAAACGCAAAACAACAAGTCCTATTGGAAAAATTTTTTACGTTTTCGGAAAATTTATGCATATTTTCTTAATCCAAGCGTTCCACGCCGTCGGTGGCGATCACCGTGCCGTCGGTTTTGACAAATACCGCGTCTACATCCTCATACGATGCGAGCATCGCGTTCGCTTTTTCGTAGCCCATCACCAAAAACGCGGTGGACAACGCATCGGCATCCGTCGCCAGCGGTGCCAGCACCGTCACACAGGCAAGATCACTGTCAACCGGCTTGCCGGTTTTCGGGTCCAGCACGTGCGGATAGAACTCCCCCCAGATCGCATAGGTCTGTCCGTATGCCGCGGATGTCGCCACGGCACGGTCGGTAACGGCGATGTTGCCAAGCACCGTCGCCTGATCGTAAGGATCGACAATGGCGGTTTCAAACGGCTTACCGTCGGGCTTACGACCGATAAACACCGTGTTGCTGCCGATCTCGATCACGGCACTGCCGCAACCGCCCGCCTTGAGTGCCTGCGTAAGCTTATCCGCCACTGCGCCTGCGGCAATACCGCCCAGGTCAAGCGTTGTCCCCTGCTCCACCGTGACGGAATCCGCACCGAACTGCATCCGATACGCGCCCGTCACAAAGCACGCCGCCGTCAGTTGATCGTCGGTCGGCAAAACGCCGCGTTGTGCCGCCGTGTTCCACAAATCGGTGAGAGCGCCGACCGTGACATCAAACGCGCCGTCGGTCGTGATCGTATAAAACTGTGCCGTCTGCAACAGCTCATATGTAGCGGGATCGACTGTTGTTTGTGCACCGTTCGCCTTGTTGAGCCTGTCGATATCGCTTCCCTCGGTCGCGTGCGACCACAGCCGCACGTACTCCCCGATCAACGCCTCGGCGGCATCCGCCACCGCTTGCTCCTTGGTATCATAGAGCGAGATGACATACGGCGTGTCCAGCACCACGCCGGCACACGACAGCGGTTGCGCCTCCTGCTTGCAGGAGGTCAGCGACAGCAACAGAACCGATGCAAAAAGAATGCATAATAACCGTTTCATATACTCTCCTTCAGAACAACGTCGTGGACAGATACCTCTCACCCGTGTCGGGAAGCAGGCACACGATGGTTTTTTCTTTGTTTTCCGCCTTGGCGGCAAACAGACACGCCGCCGCATACATCAACGGTAAATCAAAAACCACGTATTCTCCATTTGGAAAACACGTGCTTTTGATATGCCAATGTATGAAATCAACGTCTTTCTGGAACAAACGCTCCGCAATCGATGATGACTTGACGGCACGACATACGATTGGCGCACCTTAAACAGCGTTGCGCGGCATTCCTACGCGCTCTGTGTGCTTCTTCCTCTTGCCGCTCTCGTTCTATCTGCTCCTCTCGTCTTTCTGCATATGTCTTTGTCTCATCCGACTCTTCACCAACACCCCGTTTGGCTCTGTAAGCTGCTAAGCGTTCCTCGCGTTCCGCTTCAATTCTGGCAGCTTTTTCACGCTCCCGGCGTTCCGCTTCAATCGCGGCTTCTTTTTCTGCTATATATTTTAACAGCAACGCATTTTGAGCGGGGGAATCCGCGATGGTATCGCGCTCAATAGGCTCTTGCCCGGCCTGCTCCAATCGGCGGTTCACTTCTTTTAATGTGCTTTTGCTGATCGTCGGAACCATTTTTGCCAGCGCCGTGAGTAACGCGTTTTGCGGAATAGCCATCAGTGTTTTACCGACGCTGTTGTCGGGAGAGGGAGAGGTTACGATAAACGCTTTATCATTTCTCAACTTAATAAAAACAGATGCCGTTTCCTCAGGAAAACAAAAAAAGGAAATGTCGTCCTTGATCGAAATACGTTCCACGGCATTATTGTTTTTATCAAATCCGATTTCCGCGATCAAACCGGCCTCTTTGGGAATAAGCAACAGGGCATCTTTTGCATCGCTGATATACACCGTGCAATCCATATAATCGCCGAAACTTATCTTTCCGCAACCCCCGGGAATGTGGGAAGCGACAGCATTTTTGACATTTTCCATCATACCGGCAGCGGATTCAGCCGCTTTTTTCAAGTGATCCATCAAGCCCATAGGTATCATCCTTTTCTTTTTAATATAGAAACATCTTGTACTTCTGCGGACAGTTTATTGTACCATGCCCATAAAGCAAAGTCAACGTCTGCACGTGATCAAAACAACGTCGTGGACAGATACCTCTCACCCGTGTCGGGAAGCAGGCACACGATGGTTTTCCCTGCATTGGCGGGGTCGGCGGCAATCTTCATCGCGGCGTGAAGTGCCGCACCCGACGAGATGCCGCAAAGCACACCCTCGGCGGCGGCAAGCAGACGGGATGCCGCATACGCCTCCTCGGTGGTGACGCGCACCACCTCGTCATACACCGCGGTGTCCAGCACCTCAGGGACAAAGCCTGCACCGATTCCCTGCAAGCCGTGTGCACCCGCTTTGCCGCCCGACAGTACGGGCGAATCGGCAGGCTCCACCGCCACAACGCGCACGGACGGCTTTTGCGCTTTCAGAAAGCGACCCGTGCCCGTGACCGTGCCGCCCGTGCCGACACCCGCCACAAAGATATCCACCTTGCCGTCCGTATCCGCCCAAATTTCGGGACCCGTTGTGCGTTCGTGCGCCTTCGGGTTTGACGGATTGACAAACTGCCCTGCCACGATCGCGCCGTCGATCGACGCGGCGATCTCCTCCGCTTTTTCAATGGCACCTGTCATACCGCGCTTGCCGTCGGTGAGCACCAACTGAGCACCGTAGGCGGTCATCAGCTTCTGTCGCTCGACCGACATCGTGTCGGGCATTGTGATGATGAGCCGATAGCCCTTCGCGGCGCAAAGCGCGGCAAGACCGATGCCCGTGTTGCCCGATGTCGGCTCTACGACCGTACCGCCTGCCTGCAGACGGCCGTCCTGCTCGGCATCGGCGAGCATCTGAAACGCCACACGGTCCTTGACAGAGCCTGCGGGATTGAAACATTCCAACTTTAACAGCAACCGCGCGCAAAGCGACTGCGATGCCATCAGATTCTCCGCTTGCAGCAGCGGGGTTTTGCCGATCAGCTCGGCAACCGAATGAACGAGCATATACACGCCCTCCTATGAAGGTTTTTCTACTGTTTAGTATATCCCAAACACAGCGGTTTTGCAAGACAAACAGAAAAAAGGACTGTTGCAAATGGGAGTTGTCCTTAGCGGAGAATTATAAAAGAGAACGTAGGGCGGGGGCTGCGGCTATCGCCGTCGGTAGCCAATCTGCCTTTATCGTTTTACGGCGAGTTTCGCGTTTGTGGTACAAACGCATCGGGTGAACCCGAACCCTTATTCTTTCAAATACAACTTATCCAACTCCCATTGTTTCGGGTTGTTGATAATGTATTCTGCAATTTCTTCATAATCTTCCCGTCCGCGAATGACATGTTCGTAGAACGAAGTTTGAAACAATTTGCCAATAGGTCGTACCACTTTGCATCGTATGGTTGTCAGCGATTTATACGCACAAACAACATCTTTGATCGTAGGGCGGGGGCTTGCTCCCGCCGTGTTTTCTAATAAAAAGATAACATGAATATGATTCGGCATAATGACATATTGATCAACCTTCAAAGAAGGATATCTCTTTTCCAACAGAAACAGCTGTTCCTCGGCAATTATACCGTATGGCGTATATTGAATTTCGACAGGCTCCATACCTCCACCGATAATGCGTGACAACAAACATTGTCTGTTGTGGGTACAAATCGTGATATAGTATGCACCTGCTGTGCTGTAATCGTAATGTTTTAAGCGAGGGTGCTTTCTTTGAGGCAGACTGTTTTCCATATATATCGCCATTGTCATTATATAGCAAAATCCGCAGATGCACAAGAGCATCTGCGGATTCTGATTTTTCAGGACTTGCGGCGGGAGCAAGCCCCCGCCCTACAATGATACTATGGTTTTCTCCGTTAACGATCACCGGTTAAACGCAACAGTCCTTGTTTGTGTATTCCTTATTCCTCTTCGTCGCCGCAACCGCAGTCGCAGCCTTCCTCGTCGCAATCGCACTCGAGGTCAAACTCCAGCGTCTCGTCGCACTCGGGGCAGGAAATGCCGCCGTCAAGAAGGGTCTCCTCGTCAACCTCAAAGGTCACGCCGCAAGAGGGGCAGGTCACTTCGTAGAACTCACCGTCCCAGTCGTCGTCATCGCAGTCACAGCAACCGCAATCGCAGTCGTCGTCATCGCAGTCGCACTCGTCATCGAGGAATTCCTCGACGTCCGCGAGATCCTCGTCGATCTCGTCAACCTGCTCGGAAAGCTCATCCACGTAATCCGCCATATCCTCGATGGTCAGCGCCATATCGGTGAGGATATCCATAATAGCCGAGTAGATTTTGCCCTCTTTGCTGTCCTTGTCAATTTCCATACCTTCGAGCATACCCTTCAGGTACGCAATTTTCTCAGTCAGATCCATTGTAGCAGCCTCCTTAAAAAGATTGCGGCAAATTATGCGCGCTCCATATACTCGCCCGTGCGGGTATCCACACGGATCATTTCACCCTCATCGATGAACAGCGGCACGCGGATCTCCACGCCCGTCTCCAGCGTAGCGGGTTTGGTGGCGTTGGTTGCCGTGTCACCCTTGAAGCCGGGATCGGTCTTGGTGACCTGCAGCTCGACAAAGTTCGGGGCATCCACGCTGAACACCTTGCCCTTGTAGGATGCAACCTTACACACAAAGTTCTCCTTGACGAACTTGAAGCTGTCGGACAGCACATCCGCGCCGATCGGCACGAGCTCGTAGGACTCGGGATCCATAAAGTAGAACAGATCGCCGTCGGTGTAAGAATACTCCATATCCTTTCTCTCGACGTAAGCGGTCGGGAACTTATCGGACGGGTTGAACGTTTTTTCAATGATGTTGCCCTGGATCACGTTACGGATCTTGGTGCGGACAAACGCGGCACCCTTACCGGGCTTCACATGCTGGAATTCGACGATCTGATAGACAGTGCCTTCCATTTCAAATGTAACACCGTTTCTGAAATCACCTGCTGAAACCATTGGACATTCCTCCAAGATAATATTTTTACAGTCACTCTCACAGAGTTATACTTTATTGTACCCTATATGGATGAATTTTGCAAGACTCTTTGTGAAATTTTCTGTGAATTACACAAGAATCAGGCGTTTATCGGATGCTGTCAGGTCCACATTCCCGTCTGCCGTCAGCCACACCATATCCTCAATGCGGACACCGAAGCGCCCTTCCAGGTAGATGCCCGGCTCCACCGTGACGATCTCACCGACACGAAGGAGCTCCTGCGAGCGCGGTGCCAGATGCGGCTTTTCGTGCACATCGATGCCGACGCCGTGACCCGTGCTGTGACCGAAGGCCTTGCCGTAGCCCGCCTGCTCGATCACCTGCCGTGCCAGGCGGTCGCCCTCCTCACCCGTCATACCCGCCTTGAGCGAATCCAGGCACGTCATCTGCGCCTTGAGTACCGTGTCATACACGAGCTTCTGCTCGTCAGACACCTCACCGATGGCCACCGTGCGGGTCATATCCGAGCGGTAGCCGTCCACCGTCGCGCCGAAATCCATCGTGACGAAATCGCCCTTTTGCAGACGGCGTTCACCGGGAACCGCGTGCGGCATCGAGCTGTTCTCGCCCGAAGCGACAATGAAGTCAAACGCGACGGCATCCGCGCCCTGACGGCGCATATACATCTCTAAATCCAGCGCGACATCCTTCTCGGTGCGACCGACTGTCAGACGCGGCAGGATGTAGGAAAAGCCGTCGTCGGTCAACGCCTGCGCACGGCGCATCCGCGCCACCTCCGCTTCGGATTTGACGCGGCGTTGCTCAAAAATACGCTTGCAAAGGATCTCGTCGGCAATCAGCTCCACACCGTCCGACTGTTGCTTGAAACGGTGAAGCTCGCTGACGGTGAGCGTCTCATTTTCCAGATACAGCTTGCGGATGCCGCGGGCTTTCAGCATCGCGATCGCATCCTTGAACAGTGCACTGCTTTCCTTGCAGGGAATGTCGTCCACCTTGGTATTCGCCGCTTCAATGTAGCGGAAATCCGTCAGAAACACCGCCTCATCCTTCATCACCAGCACCGCACCGTTGCTCGAATCAAAGGCAGTATAATAGCGACGGTTGGGAGCGGACAGGATCAGTGCCGCTTCATTGGCAGCGAAGGTTTTGCAAAGGGCTTTGATACGTTCGTTCATTCAGACTTCCTCCTCACACAACAGCGCAAGCGCTTTGAGATAGCTTCCGACTCCCAGGCCGCTGATCTGCGCCACGCAAACAGGCTCGATCACCGACACGTGACGAAACGGCTCCCGCGCGTGAATGTCGCTCAGGTGCACCTCGACAACGGGAAGACGGATGGCGGCAATGGCATCGCGGAGGGCGTAGCTGTAATGCGTATACGCACCCGCATTGAAGATCACGCCGTCATATACGCCCATGGCGGCGTGAAGGGCATCGATCAGTGCACCCTCGTGATTGGACTGCAAGCAATCGACCGTTGCGCCGTATATTTCCGCTTCTTTTTTTACGGTTTCGCACAGCGTCTCTAACGTATCGTTGCCGTAGATGCCGGGCTCACGGATCCCGAGCAGATTCAGGTTCGGGCCGTTTAAAACCAAAATATGTTTTCCCATCGGTCAGTCTCCTTTCGCGACCTTATAAAGTGTATGCATCGTGACGGCGTCGTGTGCCTGCGTGCCGTCGGATTCGCAGATGATCACGGGTGCCAGTGCGCGCTGTGCGATCAGCTCCATCAGCGGGGCGGGATCGGGACCGTACTGCGTATCGGCAAAGGTCAGATGGCGTTTTTCGCCGCCCGCCGTGTATTCGATCTTGGAAAAATGCGCGTGAAACACGCGTGCGCGCTCCTCACCGAGCGCTTCCTGCATACGGTCGAGCAATGCCGCAAACGCTTCGCGGCTGTTGACTTCGCCGTGGGTACGGCTGTTGAGATGTCCGAAATCCACGCACGGCAAAAACCGCTCGTCCACCGCACACATCGTCAGGATCTCCTCAAATGTGCCGAGCTGATTGATCTTACCCATCGTCTCGGGGCAGATGTGCACTGTGCCGAAGCCCTCGCGGTCAAGTATTTGCTGTGCCTTGTGCAGGGTTTCGCAGGCAAGCGCCGTCGCGTCCTCACGCGATAAACCGCCCAGTCCCCCGGGATGCACCACGATGCGGTCGCCGCCTAAGCGAAGCACCGCTTGAGCACTGTCCAGAATGTAGCGCACGGAATTGTCGCGCTTTTCGGGCTCTTTGGAGGCAAGCGAGATGAAATACGGCGCGTGAAGCGACACGGCGATGCCGTGTTCCGCGGCGGCAAGGCGGATCTGCTCTGCCGCGGCTTCGGACAGCCGCACACCGCGACCGCATTGATATTCGTACGCAGTCAGACCGAGTGAATGAAGCCACGCGGGTGCCTGATGGGTCGATTTGAAGCCCGCTTCATAAAATGCCTCGGCATTTCCCGCAGGGCCGAACAACGCGCTCATTCCGATCTCTCCTTTTTGCGGCGATAGGACGCCAAAATCGGTTGCTCCAAGCGGCGGCGCAGGCGAAAGCTCCATCCCGCTTCGGGTTCAATGGGCAGCAGCTGTGCGACCCGCACACCCGCCAACTTCGCACCGAGCACATCGGTGAAGGTCTGGTCCCCCACCGCCATACACGCCTTCAGCGGCAACCCTAACGCCTTGGATGCGCGGCGGAAGCCGAACGGCACGGGCTTGCACGCCGTGTGCACATACGGCAGACCGATCTTCGCCGCAAACGGCTTGACACGCGGTTCTTTGGAATTCGACACCAGCATCAGCCCGACGCCCGATGCTTTCATCGCTTCCAGCCACACCGCGACATCCTCGGGCAGCTCCTGCGAATGGTGCTTTGTCAGGGTATTGTCCACATCCAGAAGAAGCGCTTTGACGCCCATTGTCTGCAATTCCTCTGCCGTGATCTCGGTGATGCGGGTTTTCAATATCGTAGGATGGAAAAGAGACATACTCATTTCTCCCTCATAAGCATAAATCTTCGGTCGTGACCGCGACCCAGGCGCACGACAAGCAAAAAGCAGGCATTGCTGCCTGCTTTTTATGAGCTATTCTTATTTGAACTTTCTCTTACGGGCAGCTTCCGACTTCTTCTTGCGCTTCACAGAAGGCTTCTCGTAATGCTCTCTTTTACGAACCTCCGCAAGGACACCGGAGCGGGCGCAGGACTTCTTCCAGCGGCGCAGAGCGCTGTCCAGGGACTCGTTCTCTTTTACTCGAATTTCCGACATTGACTATTTCCCTCCCTCCGCCATACAGCAGGGGCAAATTTTTGACTTAGCGACAGACATCGCATAATAGTATTATATCGTAAGGTTTGCGGTTCGTCAAGCATTTTTTTGTAAAAGATTCACATTTTTACGGACGAACCACAATATTGACCAGCTTGGAAGGCACATACAGCTCCTTGACAACGGTCATACCCGCGATCGCTTCGGCGACTTTTTCGTCCGCTTTTGCCATCGCAATGACGGTTGCCTGATCGGCATCCACGGGGATGTTCAGACGTGCCTTGATCTTGCCGTTGACCTGCGCCACGATCTCGACGGTCGCTTCAATGCACTTCGCCTCATCGTATGCGGGCCACGGTGCGGTGACGAGCATACCCTCAAAGCCCGCAAGCTCCCACATCTCTTCGGTAATGTGCGGGGCAAATGGGTTGAGCATCGACAGGAGCATCTTCCACTCGCCGCGGGTGATGCTGCCCTTATCGTAGATGCGGTTGAGAAGCGCCATCATCGCGGCAATCGCGGTGTTGAACTTCATCGCCTCGATGTCGGTGGTGACCTTTTTGAGCGTGCGGTGGAACTCGCCCGTCATATCCTCGGACAGCTCGTCTCCGTCAACAAGCAGCTCCTGCAATGCCCACACGCGGTCAAGGAAACGCTTGCAGCCCTTGACGCCGTTTTCCGACCACGGGGTCGCTTTTTCGTAGTCGCCCATAAACATAATGTACACGCGAAGCACGTCCGCGCCGTACGCGTCCACCACGTCCAGCGGATCGACAACGTTGCCCTTGGATTTACTCATCTTGTCGCCGTCGGGGCCGAGGATCAGACCCTGCGCCGTACGCTTGGCATACGGCTCCTTCGTCGGGACAACGCCGATATCGTGCAGGAAGTGATGCCAGAAACGGGAATAGATCATATGACGGGTCACGTGCTCCATACCGCCGTTGTACCAGTCAACGGGCATCCAGTAATCGAGTGCCTTGCGATCGGCAAGTGCCTGCGTGTTCTTCGGGTCGATGTAACGCAGGAAATACCACGAAGAGCCTGCCCACTGGGGCATCGTATCGGTTTCACGGCGAGCCGCACCGCCGCACTTCGGGCAGGTGCACTGCACGAAATCGTCGATCTTGGCAAGGGGGCTTTCGCCGTCCGAGCCGGGTGCGATCTTGTCGGTTTTGGGCAGACGGAGCGGCAACTCCTCATAGGGCACTGCCACCATACCGCAGGTCGGGCAATGCACGATCGGGATGGGTTCGCCCCAATACCGCTGGCGGTTGAACGCCCAGTCCTTCATCTTGTACTGCACGCCCGCTTCGCCGATACCCTTTTCCCCGAGGAACTCGAGCATCTTCGCGATGGCTTCTTTTTTGGTTTCGATGCCGTTAAGGAAATCGGAGTTGATCATCGTACCGTCGCCCGTGTACGCGGCCTCGTCCACGTTGCCGCCCTCGATGACGGGGATGATGTCAATGCCGAATTTCTTGGCAAAATCGTAGTCGCGCTCGTCGTGCGCAGGCACCGCCATAATGGCACCCGTGCCGTAGCCCATCATCACGTAGTCGGAGATGTAGATCGGCACATTCTTGCCCGTCACGGGGTTCACCGCGGTGATGCCCTCCACGCGGACACCCGTCTTCTCCTTGACAAGCTGGGTGCGCTCGAACTCGGTCTTTTTACTGCACTCGGTGCGGTAGGCATCAAGCGCGTCTGCATTTGCAATGCGGTCGCGGTACTGCTCAAGAAGCGGATGCTCGGGCGCCATAACCATAAACGTCACGCCGAAAAGCGTGTCGGGACGGGTGGTATAAATACGCAGGCTCTCCTTGATCTCGGGAAGCGTGAAATCCACAAACGCGCCCGTCGATTTGCCGATCCAGTTGCGCTGCTGGAGCTTGACGTTGGGGAGATAATCGACCTCGTCAAGTCCCTCAAGGAGCTTGTCGGCATATTCCGTGATGCGCAGATACCACACGTCCTTCGCCTTTTGCACCACGTCGCTGTGGCAGATGTCGCACTTGCCGCCCTGCGAGTCCTCGTTGGACAGCACGACCTTACAGCTCGGGCAATAGTTGACAAGGGTCTTGTCGCGGAATGCCAGACCGTTTTCGAACATTTTCAAAAAGATCCACTGCGTCCACTTGTAATACTCTTCCTCGGTGGTGTCAATGACACGCGACCAGTCAAACGAAAAACCGACGCGCTTGAGCTGCTCGGTGAAGCGCGCAATGTTCTGGTCGGTCAGCTGACGGGGATGGATGCCCGTTTTCATTGCAGAGTTTTCGGTCGGCAGACCGTAGGCGTCAAAGCCGATCGGGAACAGCACGTTGTAGCCTTCCTTGCGGCGCTTGCGCGCGACGACCTCAAGGCCCGAATACGCCTTGATATGACCGACGTGCATACCCGCTCCCGACGGATACGGGAACTCGACAAGAGCGTAGAACTTCGGCTTGGAGTAGTCATCCGTAGCGGCAAAGCATTGGGTATCCTCCCAGATCTTTTGCCATTTTGCTTCTGTGGTTTTTGCATCGTATCGCATGGTTATTCACCCTCATTATCCAAGAATTGTTCGATATCGACCTCTTTGCCGTCCTTCCACAGACGCTCAAGGTCGTAGAAACCGCGCATCTCCTCGTTGAAGATATGCACGATCACATCGCCGTAATCGATCACGACCCAATTGGTGGAGTTGTAGCCCTCCGTGCGCAACGGGGCAATGTCGTACTTCTCTTTCAGCTCGTGCTCCACATAGTCCGACAGTGCGCGCACCTGCGTGGAGCTGTTGCCGTGGGCAATGACAAAGCAGTCGCAGATCGAGGTGACATCCTCCACATCGATCAGGCGGATATCCTTGCCCAGGTGTTTATCTAATGTTTTCACCACATACCCTGCGGTGGTCATTGCTTGTGCGGTCATAGTCCGCCTCCTGTATCTTATAATAATTATTCGTCCGTGCTTGTGTCGAGCAGCTTGCCCGTCTGATCGGCAACCGCGTTGCTCAGCGCATCCTTGCGCACATCCGATGCGGTGCTGTTGGTCAGCTCGGGGATCAGCAGATCGCCTGCGCCGAGTGCCGCCGAATAGGGGTTGAACTCGGTGTTGAGAACGCCGATCAGCTCCTCCTTATGCACGGAATACACCGTGTTGCCGTCCGACGGTTCACCGGGAAGGATCTGAACGGTCATCCCCGTCACATCCGCTTTTTTGAGCGATTTGAGGATCGCACAGATCTCCTTCACCGTGCATTCGGTGCGGATCGCCGACGAGCTGGACATCACGCCGTCAATGATATCCTCCTCCACGACCTCTTCCTCCATACGGAACAGGCGGGTGAGCAATGCGCCGAACACCTCGCGCTGGCGCATCATACGGATCACATCGCGATCCAGCGTACCGTCGGTGTAGGTGACATATTCCGTGGCGGCTTCGCCGGTCATCGTGTGCACACCGGGCTCGTAATCGATGCCGCCGAGCTGATAAAAGTCGGTCAGGTTCACGTCCACGCCACCGACCGCATTGACCAGATAGGTCACCGCTTTGGGCGGGAGCAGGAAGAACTCATCCACGGGCAGACCCAGCTGATCGTTGACAAAATCCACTAATCCCGATACCGCCGAGCCCTTTTTCAGCGTCACTTCCGTACCGCAGGCAATGTGTGTCGCCACATCGCCCTCGTTGATCTCGGGCTCATACAGACGCTTTTTACACACATTGCACCAGTCAAGAGCTTTGGGGTTGGCAAACACCTCGCCGAGCACATCCGTTGCCCACAGATCGTCCGTGGCAATGTGCGTTGCCTGCGGCAGCTGCAGGATGTTGACGGTGTTTGCTTTTTTATCGTGGCAGAGGACCGACAGCATCATCGTGTCGTCCTTTTCCCCCTCGCCGAGAATGCCGACAAGATAATACGCCACCTTATTCTGATTTTCAACAGGTGTCACATCGTACTCTGTGGGCGGGATCGGCGGCACCTTATCGCCCGTTTCGATAAACATCGCTTTGTAGATATAATTTGCCAGCACACCGCCGAACACCAGAAACGCCACCACCAGCACCACGATCACCCAGCGGATGATGAGCGCCGCACGGGACAGCTTCTTTTTGCGACGGCGGGCAGGACGCTCCTTGGACGGAGCGGCGCGTTCCTCCGACGCGCGGCGACGCTCGGTCGTATCGGGGCGGCGGTTCGAGCGGTCGGGCATACGGGACGATCCCGAAGAACGTGTGCCGCCCGTTTTGACATCGGATTCCAGATCCATTGTCGGGCGAACCTTGTTTCGTCTGTCCTTTGCCATACTATCAGGTCACACTCCTTTTCAGAGCCAGTTCATTATACGCTCCGATCGTGTCGGGATGGATGGGAGCGTTCTTTTCGGTCAGTTCGCGGATGGTGTAGCCCAGGGCGTACATCATCGCTTCCTCAGGGTCTTCGTCCACCAGACGGCGCATCACATCCACATCGTCGTAATCGCGGTCCGCCGAGGTGAAATCGGCAAGATAGAGCACCCGCTCAAGCAATCCCATTCCCGCACGGGCGGTCGTGTGGTACCGTACCGCCGTGAGGATCTCGGGATCCTTGACGCCGAGAACGCGCTCGATAAACGCCGCACCGCATATCGCGTGCCACAGTTTTTTCGACGCTTGCTCTGCCGTATCTAACAGTATACCAAAATCCTGCAGAATTTGCAACTGCAGTTCGGGTTTTGTATTTTTTAAAATATCGTGAAGAAGTCCTGCCGTGTATGCCTTGTCGGGATCGGCACCCCATTTGATCGCCAACCGCTTGGCTTCTGCCGCCACCGCCAGCGAATGCTCATAGCGTGCAGGGGTCAGACGCGCACGGATAATATCCTTGAACTGCTCGTTGCGATCGACATCGCCCGCCGCGCGGTACAAGCCGTTTTCCACGATGTACTGCGCGACCGCTTTGGGCACAAGGCCTTCGAGCGACCGCCCGCTTTGAGCACATTCGCGGATCTGTGTGGACGATATGCGGCGAAGCGGCATCGGCAATACGCGGCAATCCGCGCCGAGCGTTTCGTATGTTTTCGCGTACGCCTCCAACTTATCGATCGGCTCATCGTCACGCGGAACGGTGCACAGCACCGCCATTTCGACGATGTCCTCGAACCGCTTCCAGCTCAACAGCGTCAAAAACATATCCGCACCCATCAGCAGATAAAACGTGTCCTCGGGATGCTCCTCGGTCAGATACGTGAGCGTATCCACCGTGAAGCTCGCACCGCCCTGCCGGATCTCGTAGTCGGACACCTCCGCAAGCGGGTCGTCCTGCACGGCAAGACGGCACATCGCCAGACGGTCTGCATCGGCGGTGGAGGATACCTTCACCTTGTGCGGAGGCATACCCGTCGGCATCAGGATCACGCGGTCAAGCCCCAGTGCATCCGCCGCCGCGTGTACCAGCGCCAGATGCCCTTCGTGAATGGGATCAAAGCTGCCGCCGAATAATCCGATCTTCATAGAATCTGCCTCCTTTTTCCGTCTTTCCCCACCCTTTATTTCGGCAGGACGATCTTCGGTTCTTTCTCATTGCGGCGATACAGCACAAAGGTGCGTCCGATCACCTGCACCACCTCGGCACCGACCGATGCGGCGATATCCTCGGCAATATCTCTTGTGGACGCGGGTGCGGTTTCCAGCACACGTCCTTTGATAAGCTCACGCGCGGTCAGCGCGTCGTCCGCCTGCTTGCGCATCGCGTCCGACACACCGCCTTTGCCCGCGTGAACAATGGGTTCCATCGTATTGGCAAGTCCGCGCAGATATGCGCGTTGTTTACTGGTCATGGTATATGTCACTCTCCTGTCTGCAGATACGCGGCAAGGGTTTTTGAAAAGGCGCGAAGCGAATTGCCGCGATGGGACACCGCATCCTTTTCCTCTGCACTCATCTGCGCAAAGCTTTTCTCCCCGCACATAAACACGGGATCGTAGCCGAAGCCGCCTTCGCCCTGCGGGGCAAAGCCGATCACGCCCTCGCATTCCCCGCGGGCATACAAGGTCTTTCCGTCGGGAAACACACAGCAGATCACCGACACGAAGCGCGCGGTGCGCTCCTGCTCGGGGACATCCCTGAGGGCACCCAGCAATTTGGCGATCTTTTCTTCATCTGTTGCACCTTCGCCGGCATACCGCGCCGAGAACAGTCCGGGAGCGCCGTCCAGCGCATCCACGCACAGTCCCGAATCGTCCGCCACCGCAGGCAGACCGCTTTCCCTGCACGCCGAGGACGCTTTCAGAAACGCATTTTCCTCAAAGGTCGTGCCGGTCTCCTCCACCTCGGTGATCGTGATGCCGAGATCGCGGTCGGTCACCGCTTCGATACTGAGCGGCACAAGAATGCGCGACAGCTCGGTCAATTTTTTCTTATTATGTGTGGCAATGATGTATTTCATAAGCTCACTCTCCGAACAAGCCGTTGGCAAAATCGTCGGGATCAAAGGGCTGCAGATCGTCCACGCCCTCACCGACGCCGATAAACTTCACGGGCACCTGCAGATCCTCGCGGATCGCCAGCACCACACCGCCGCGCGCCGTGCCGTCAAGCTTTGTCAGCACTATGCCCGTGATACCGGCGGCATTTTTGAATTCACGTGCCTGGTTGACGGCATTCTGACCCGTGGTGGCATCCAGCACCAACAGCACCTCTTTGTCTGCGTCGGGCAGTTCACGTTCGATGACGCGGCTGATCTTGGCAAGCTCGTTCATCAGGTTCGCCTTGTTGTGCAGACGGCCTGCCGTGTCGCAGATCACCACATCTGCGTGACGTGCCTTTGCCGCGGCGATCGCATCAAACACCACGGCCGCCGGGTCGGCATCCTGCGCGTGCTTGACGATCTCACAGCCCGCTCTGCCTGCCCAGATATCCAGCTGTTCGATGGCGGCGGCACGGAACGTATCCGCCGCACCTAAGATCACCTTTTTGCCCTCGCGGGTCATACGCGCCGCTAACTTGCCGATGGTGGTCGTTTTGCCGACACCGTTGACACCGATAACGAGGATCACTGACGGCTTGGTCGCCATCTGCAGCTCCTGACCGCCGCGAAGCATTTCGGACACGATCTCCTTGAGCAGGCGACGCACCTCCTCGGGATCGGTCACGCCCTCCGCTTTGACGCGATCGCGCAACGCGTTGCAGATGCTTGCCGAGGTGTTCGCGCCGACATCGCCCATAATGAGGATCTCTTCTAATTCCTCAAACAGGTCTTCGTCGATTTTTGTGAAGGCGCGCAGCATCGAATTGACCGAACCCATCAACGCATCGCGGGTTTTGCGCAAGCCTTCTCCGATTTTACTGAAAAAGCCCATACAACTCTCTCCTTTGGCTTTTTATCGCTCTTATTCCGCTTCCATACCGAGCTTTTCTTCCAGCTCGCCCACGCGGAGCTCCAGCAGCTTCGACACACCCTTTTCCTGCATCGTCACGCCGTAGAGGACATCCGCCTCTTCCATTGTGCCGCGGCGGTGGGTGATGACGATAAACTGCGTGCGGTCGCACATACGGCGCAGATACTGCGCATAGCGATCCACGTTGACATCGTCCAGTGCCGCTTCGATCTCGTCGAGCACGCAGAACGGCGACGGGGTCACACGCAGGATCGCAAACAGCAACGCAATGGCAACCAGCGCCTTTTCACCGCCCGAAAGCGCCTCCAAGTGCAGAATCTTTTTGCCGGGCGGTTGCACGTGCATTTCGATGCCCGTGTTCAGCACATCGTCGGGATCGGTCAGCGACAGCGTGGCCTTACCGCCCTCAAACAGCTCGGTGAACACCTCGCCGAAATGCTGATTGATCTGATTGAAGCGTTCGATGAACATCGTCTGCATCTGGCTTGTCAGCTCACCGATGAGGTTGAGAAGCTCCTTCTTGGACACCTCCACATCGTTCACCTGGGCGGACAGGAACGCGTAGCGCTCACTGACCTCCTTGAACTCCTCAATAGCTTCGACATTGACACTGCCTAAGCCGCGGATCTTATTTTTCAGCTCCTGCAAACGGCGGCTTGCCGCGGGGATGTCCTCAATGGGAGACACCAGATCCGCCGCCTGCGCGCGCGTCAGCTCATATTCCTCGAGCAGCTTGGTCTCCACCTCACCCACGCGATTCTGCGCGGCGGTCTGCTTTTCCTCCAAGCGCGCGATCTCGCGTCCTGCCAGCTCGCGCTCATCGGCCTTGTCGCGGGAACGCTGACGGAATGCCGTTTGCTGAGCATCGATCTCCATACGGCGGGCGGTCAGCTCCTCAATGCGTGACAGACCCGCCTTCGCCTGCTCGCGGAACTGTGCCGCACCGTTCATCAGCTCGGCAATTTCCGTTTCCATACGGGCGGCGGATTCCTCCACAGCGGCGATCTGCGCAAGCAGACTCTCGCGGTAGCCTTGTGCATCGTGGCGGCGGCTGTCCAGATCGCGCAAGGCGATCTCAATGGATTCGATCTCCGAATGCAGGGTCGCGATCACTAACTTGCACTGCGCGATCTCCTCGGAAAGGGCTTCACGCTTCTCGGCAAGCTCACGGCGACCGCCGGCAAGTGCCTCGATCTCCGCGTTGACGGCATCCTGCTTTTCGGTCAATGCCGCACTGCGCTCTGCGGCGGCGGCAATCGCCTCACGGCAGGACGCGGCGCGTGCCTGCAGAGCGGCGGTTTCTTTTTCACGGTCTTCGGCGGCGGCCTTGGCACTTTGCGCTTGCTCGCTCAGACGGCGAAGCTCCGCTTCCATACGCACCAAATCGTCGCGTGCGGTCGTCAGCTCGTCAAGTGTTGCGGTCAGCTGTGCCTTGGCGGCGGACGCCTCCTGCTCGGCGGCACGGAATGCCGCCGCGGCATCGCGGCTTGCCTGCTCCTGCTCCTTGCTCTTTTCGGTCAGGCGTTCGATCTCCGCACGGCGGGACAGCAGACCCGCATTTTTGACACTGGAGCCGCCCGTCATCGAACCGCCCGCATTGATGACCTGTCCGTCGAGCGACACGATGCGGAAGCGGTAATGATAGCGACGCGCAATGACCACCGCGCTGTCAAGATCCTCCACAATGGCGGTGCGTCCGAGCAGATCACGGGCGATGCCTTCGTATTTCTTGTCGCATTGCACGAGCGAAGACGCGATGCCTAAGAAGCCGTCTTCCTCTTCAAGTCCTTTTTCCTCGAGCACGCGACCCTTGATCGTATCCAGCGGCAGGAAGGTCGCTCTGCCGCCCTTGGTATCCTTCAGATAGCGGATGCCGCGCTTACCGTCGTTTTCGGTGTCGCACACGATGTGCTGTGCCGCCTGACCGAGCGCGGTCTCGATTGCCAGCGCATAGGTCGCTTCGGTGGACAGCAGTTGGGACACGGGCGCGTGAATGCCCGTCAGCGCACCGCGGGTGCTTTGCTTCATAATCGCCTTGACGCTGTCGTGGAAGCCTGCCATACTGCGTTCCATCTCTTCCAGCAGACGGATGCGGCGCACGGTCTCCTCCGCGTCCAGACGGCACTGATCAGCGGTTCTTTGCGCCTCTGCCATCTTCTTTTCACGGCTTTGTGCGCGCATCTCACAGCCGCTTGCGGCATTCTGGAGCGATTCCACCGTCTCGCGGCACGCCGCCGCGCCGTTGCGACAATCCTCCAGCTCCTTTTGCGCCGCCGCCGATGCCGCCTGAAAATCCGCGGCATCCGACAACAGCACCGACAGACGCGACGTGATCTCGGCAAGCGCACTTTCGTTGGTGACCGATGCCACACGGCAGTCGGACAGCTCCGAGGCAAGCGTTGCCGCCTTGCCCGCAAGCTCCTCCATCTGTCCCGACACGCTGTCGGAATTGCGGATCAGTTCCTGCATCGCCACCGCAAGATCCAGCTGCTGTTTCTGCTGTTCCTCGATCGCCGCACGACGGCGGGCGATCGCGGCACGTTTTTCCTCTTCTTCCTTATCGAGAGCTTCGCTTCCCTGATGGGAGGCTTCGATCTCGCCCTTCATACGCTCGATGTTTTCGGCGTTGTGCTGTTGATCGTTGCGACGCACCGCCGCCTGACTTTCCAGCATCTGCGCCTGCTCCTCAAGCTGAGCCGCGTGACGACGCACCTCGTCCATTTCGGCAAGCAGGCGTTCGCTTTCCTGCGCCGCTTCTTCGATCTGCGCTTCGATCGCATCGATATCCGCACCCGCAGTATCGTACTGCGTGCGGGCAAGCTCTAACTTATCCGACAGCTCGCGAAGCACCTCGCGGGAATGCTCGATCGTGTGCAGCCACAGACCGATCTCCAGTTGCTTTTTCTCCTCGGAATAGACAAGGAATTTCTTCGCCTTTTCCGCCTGATGACCGAGAGGGCCGACGCGATCTTCCAATTCCTGCACGATATCGCGCAGACGCAACAGATTCTCCTCGGTCGCGTGCAGGCGACGCTCCGCCTCATTCTTGCGGAAGCGGTATTTGGCGATGCCCGCCGCTTCCTCAAAAATCTCGCGGCGTTCGCCCGATTTGGAGGCAACGATATCACCGATCTTGCCCTGTCCGACGATGGAATAACCGTCGCGACCGAGGCCCGTATCCATAAACATCATCTGGATATCCTTCAGGCGCACTGTCGCATTGTTGAGCAGGTATTCACTGTCGCCCGAGCGGAAATACCGACGGGTGACACGCACTTCATCCTCATCAAAATCTAACACACGCGTGGTGTTGTCGAACACCAGCGTCACTTCCGCAAAGCCCATGCCGCGACGTGCCGCCGTGCCGTCAAACACGACGCTTTCCATCTTGGCACCGCGCAGATTCTTGGCAGACTGCTCGCCGAGCACCCAGCGGATCGCATCCGAAATGTTGGATTTGCCGCTGCCGTTGGGGCCGACGACCGCGGTGATGCCCTGACCGAAGGTCAGCACCGTTTTATCGGGAAACGACTTGAAGCCGTGTATTTCCAATGCTTTCAGAATCATAGGTATTCTCCTTCTACCGCCCACATCGGGACGGTGTCATCGCCCTGCACACGCACCGAAAACCCCTTCGCTTTCAGGTACGCGACATTGTCTTTTCGTTGTCCGATCATTTTGGAGACCGCTTTCGGGTGTACCCGCAACACGATCTCCCGTTCTTTGGCTTCGGGACCCATGTGTGTCAGCACCGAAAGCGCGGTGTTCACATACATCTGCCCCTCGCACAGCTCGCGCAACGCGGGATGATAGCCGCCTGCGAGCACCTTGTTTTTTAACAGTTCCCCGTCGTGCAGTCCCAAACGGATCACGGGGATGCCGTGTTCGTGTTCAAAAAATGTCAACAGCGTCGCGCACAGCGTCACCGTTTCCTCAAGCGTCGGCGGGTGATAGCGACCCGCCCTGAAATCCTCGGCAAGCGCGGTGCCCTCAAGCACCACCGTCGGGTAGACACGCATCGTGTCGGGATGAAGCGCGGCAAGCGCCCTCGCCGTTGCCAGTGCCCCCTTATCGGTGTCGCACGGCAGTCCCGTCATCATCTGCAGTCCGAGTGACAGTCCGTGTGCCTTGATACGCGATGCCGCATGGACCGTATCGCTTGCCGTGTGCCCGCGGTTGACCGCATTGAGCACGCGATCGTCCATACTTTGCGCACCTAACTCCACCGCCGTGACACCGTAGCGTTTCAAAACGGTCAACACCTCGTCATCCACCGCATCGGGGCGGGTGGACACGCGGATGCCGTCAAAGCGTCCCGTGCCCAAAAACGGCTGAGCCGCTTCAAGAAGCGCACACATCGCCTCGCGCGGAATCGCCGTGAAGCTCCCGCCGAAAAAGGCGATCTGCGCCGTGACACCCTCAGAAAGCGTCTCAAGCGCCCGCTCACACGCCGCCGTCACATCCGCCGGTGTTATCGGGGTCGCGACTCCTGCGATCGTGCGCTGGTCGCAAAAGCGACAATCGTGCTCACAGCCGTAATGCGGTACAAACACCGCCACATTCGCGTGCTTCTCAGTCATCATAGCCCATCAGCTTGAGTGCTTCGCGGGCGGCAAGCTGTTCGGCTTCCTTCTTGCTCTTGCCCGTGCCTTTTCCGATCACGTTGCTGTTGAGATGCACCTCAACGGTAAACCGCTTGTTATGGTCGGGACCGCTCTCGCCCGTCAGCACATATTCCACGCGCTCCTCGGGCGTCTGTTGCACGATCTCCTGCAGCTGGGTCTTGTAATCCTTGAAATGGCGACGCTTCTGCGAAGCGATCTCCTTGACGAGAAACGGCGTCACAAACGCTTTCGCCGCCTCCATACCGCCGTCAAGAAAGATCGCGGCAAGAATGGCTTCAAATGCGTCCGCTAAAATGGACGGGCGATCCTGACCGCCGTTCATTCTCTCGCCTTTTCCCAGACGCAGATGCTCACCGACGCCCAGTTCACGGGAATACGAGCTGAGAGCCTGCTCGCACACAATGGAGGCACGCAGCTTGGTCAGCTCACCCTCGCGGCTTTTATCGTGCTCGAACAGATAGCTTGCCGCGATCATTCCGAGCACCGAATCGCCCAGAAATTCCAGGCGTTCGTTATTGGCAACGTGACGGTTGCCTTCGTTGGCGAAGGACGAATGCGTCAGTGCCTCTTCCAGTAACGCGGGCTCTTTAAAATCGTATCCGAGCCGCTCAATCAATTGCTTCATAATGTCAACCTAACCGATCTTCAATATAACAGACGAGATCCTCCACCGTTTCAAACGCCGCCAGCTCCTCGCTCGGGATCTCCACGCCGTAACGCTCCGTCAGAAGAAACGCCAGCTCCTCCCGCTCGAAATCCGCCACGTTCAGCTCATCAAGCGATGCCGCCATTTCCACATCCTCGTAGAAACAGCCGCAACGGTCACACAAAAACGCACGCGTTTGCTCCAGCACGGTCATTCGCCATCCGCCTGCCCTTCCTCGGCATTGGCGGCAACCGCCTCTTCGATCTTTTCCACGACACCCGCCGCGGCAAATTCCGCCGCCACGCGGATGGCGTTTTTCACCGCAAAGGCTTTGGCGTTGCCGTGTGCCTTGATGACGGGCTTTGTCACGCCTAAAAGCGGTGCGCCGCCGACCTCTTCGGTGGAGAAGGATTTCTTGATCCCGCCGACCTGTCCTTTGACGAACAGCGCACCGATCATCGTAAAGATATTGGCGGTGAACGCCTTTTTGATGCTCTTCATCAGCACCTCGGCGGTGCCCTCCATCGTTTTGAGCAGTACATTGCCCGAAAAGCCGTCCGCCACGATCACATCCGCGTCGCCGTAGGGCACCTGACGCGCTTCGATGTTGCCGACAAAGTTCATATTGCTGTTTTTGAGCAGTTCAAACGTTTTGAGCTGAAGGTCACCGCCCTTGGTGTCCTCCGTACCAACGTTGAGCAGACCGACGCGCGCAGGCTTGCCGCCGCCGATGACATCGGTCATATAAATACTGCCCATCTGAGCAAAGCAATGCAGCATCGACGGGCGACAATCCACATTCGCGCCCGAGTCGATCAGCATCGCGGGACCCTGCTGAGTCGGCATAATGGCGGCAAGCGCCGCGCGGGACACGCCCTTGATGCGCTTGACGATAAACGTACCGCCCACCACGATCGCGCCCGTACTGCCCGCCGACACAAAGGCATCGCCCTGTCCCTCGGCAAGCGCGCGCATACCGACCGCCATCGAGCTGTTTTTATGCTCGCGGAGCAGACTGCGCGGTGCATCGTGCATCGAGATCACGTCGTCGCAATCGAGAATTTCCATCCCGTCAAGCGGGATGCTGTTTTCCTGCGCGACCTTGCGGATGGTGGCTTCGTTACCCGCTAAGATCACGGTGTGACCGTATTCCTTCACTGCCAGTGCGGCACCCTTGATCATCTCAAGCGGTGCGTTGTCACCGCCGAAGGCATCTAAAATAATACGCATATGATGAACCTCACTTTTCAAAAAGCTTGTGGGTTTGTTTGACGTCCTCAAATCGTTCCAGTCCGCGGGCACTGATGGCTTCATAGCGCACCTTTTTATCGCGGATAGGCTCTTCAAGCGGCGGCAGGATACCGAAATTCGCACCCATCGGCTGAAAATCCTTGCCCTCGTAACCGCTGATGTAATGGCTTAAAGCACCCGTCATCGTTTCGCAGGGCAACACAAACGGTGCAAAGCCTTTGAGCCTGCACACGGCGTTGAGTCCCGCTAAAATGCCCGAAGCCGCCGATTCCATATAGCCCTCCACGCCCGTCATCTGACCGGCAAAGAACAGGCGGTCATCCTCACGGAAGGCAAAGCCCGCCGTAAGCAGTTTCGGGGATTGCAGGAAGGTGTTACGGTGCATCACACCGTAACGCACAAACTCAGCATTTTTCAGCGCGGGGATCATCCCGAACACGCGCTTTTGCTCGCCGAATTTCAAGTTTGTCTGAAAACCGACCAGATTGCGAAGCGTCCCTTCGCGGTTTTCCGCACGCAGCTGCAATACCGCCCACGGGCGATGCCCCGTGCGGGGATCGCGCAATCCGACGGGCTTCATCGGCCCGAAGCGGATCGCATCCTTGCCGCGGGAGGCAAGCACCTCGATGGGCATACAGCCCTCATACACGGTCGGCTGATGCTGTGCATCGAATTCGTGAAGCGGCGCACGCTCGGCGCTGACAAGTGCCGCGTGAAACGCTTCGTATTCCTCTTTGTTCATCGGGCAGTTGATGTAATCGCCCTGACTGTCCCCGTCGCGTTCGCCCTCCTCGCGGTCATAGCGCGATTGGTAAAACGCCGAGGTCATATCGACACTCTCCGTTGTGACGATGGGCGCGGCGGCATCGTAAAAATGCAGGCCTTCGCCGCAAAGTGCCGTCAGCTTCTCGCTTAAACCGTCGCTCGTCAGCGGTCCCGATGCGACGACCGCCACACCCTCCTTCGGGATATCGGTGATCTCCTGCCGCACGAGCGTGATGAGCGGATGCTGTTCGATGGCCTGCGTGATGCCGCGCGCAAACGCGTCACGATCCACGGCAAGCGCCCCGCCCGCAGGCACGGCACATTGCTCCGCCACCGCCATACACAGCGATCCCAAGCGGCGCATTTCCTCTTTGAGAAGTCCCGCCGCACTGCCGATACGGGCGGCCTTGAGCGAATTGGAGCACACCAATTCCGCAAGATCGGGCGATTTATGCGCGGGTGAATAGCGCACGGGCTTCATTTCGTACAGCGTTACCGAAACGCCGTGATTTGCCAGCGCCCACGCCGCTTCACACCCTGCCAGTCCACCGCCGATCACGGTTGCGGTCATGCTTACTCCTCCTTGCCTTTGCATCCCTCGGTGGCGCAGAACACGCCGCCGTTTTTGCCCTTTTTGCGGAACATCGTCTTGCCGCAGGTCGGGCACACCTCCGCGACGGGCTCACTCCACGTCACAAAATCGCATTTCGGGTAGTTGGCACAACCGAAGAACTTGCGTCCCGATTTGCTCTTTTTCGCCACGATGGCACCGCCGCATTTCGGACACAGTCCCTTGGTGGTCTCCACGATGGGCTTCGTGCTCTTGCACTCGGGATAACCGGGGCAGGCAAGGAATTTGCCGAAGCGACCCGATTTGATCACCATCTTGCGGCCGCACTGATCGCAGGTGACATCGCTTTCCACCTCAGGCACCTGAATGCGCTCGCCGTCAAGCGCCTTTTCCGCCTGCTCGAGCGTCTTGGCAAACCCGCCGTAAAAACGCTCCATCGTATCGACCCAATCCTGCTCACCGCTCTCGACATTGTCGAGGTCCTCTTCCATCTTCGCGGTGAATTTCACATCGACGATGTTCGGGAAATGCTCCTTCATTAGAGCGGTGGTGATCTCACCGAGCGGTGTCGGCTTGAGGGCCTTGCCCTCGCGTTCGATATATTCACGCGACAGGATCGTTGAGATCGTCGGTGCATAGGTGGACGGACGGCCGATGCCCTTTTCCTCAAACGCCTTGACCAGCGTTGCCTCGGTGTAGCGCGCAGGCGGCTGGGTGAAATGCTGATTGCCCGCAAGATCACGCAACACCAGCACCTGTCCCTCCTCAAGAGGCGGCAGAGCGGCATTATCCTCGTCCTTTTCATCCTTGGCTTCGGTGTACAGCGTCGTGTAACCGTCAAAGCGCACGGTGTAGCCCGATGCCTTGAACACATATCCCGCCGCCGTGATATCCGCCTGGCAGGTGTCCTGCACGCAGTTGGCCATCAGGCTGGCGATGAAACGCTCCCAGATGAGCTTGTAGAGCTTGTACTGATCGGGGGTCAGCGATCCCTTTACGCGCTCGGGGGTCAGCGACGGCATTGAGGGACGGATCGCCTCGTGCGCGTCCTGGGCGTTTGCTTTGGTCTTGAAATACCGCGGCTTTTCGGGCAGATAGCTGTTGCCGTAGGTATCCTTGATGTAGGCGTTACCTGCCGCTCTCGCTTCCTCGGAGATACGCAGGCTGTCCGTACGCATATAGGTGATCAGACCCGTTGCACCGATGCCCTCGACCTCCACGCCTTCGTACAGCTCCTGCGCCGTTTGCATCGTGCGTCGGGCGGCAAAGCCTAAGCGGCGGTTTGCCTCCTGCTGAAGCGTCGAGGTGATAAACGGCGGTGCGGGTTGCAGGCGGCGGGTGCCGCGCTTGACGCTGTCCACCGTGAAGGTTGCATTCTGCAACGCGGCGAGAATGGCATCCGCCTGCTCGCCCGAGGTGACGGCGATCTTGCCGTTTTTGTCGCCGTGGAATTTAGCAGGGAAGCGCTTGCCCTTGGGATTGACCGACAGCAGGGCGTCCACTGTCCAATATTCCTCCGCTACAAACGCGCGGATCTCCTCCTCGCGGTCCACGACGATGCGCACCGCCGCCGACTGCACACGGCCTGCCGACAGACCCTTGCGGATCTTTTTCCACAAAAACGGGCTGATTTTGTAGCCGACGATGCGGTCCAGCACTCTTCGCGCCTGCTGTGCATCCACCAGATCCATATTCAGCGCGTGCACATGGTTCAGACCGTTCTCCACGCCCGTTTTGGTGATCTCGGTGATCGCCACGCGGCACGGAGAGCCCGGATCCACGCCTAAGATCTGCGACAGATGCCACGCAATCGCCTCACCCTCGCGGTCAGGGTCGGTCGCTAAAAGCACACGGTCGCATTCCGATGCCGCCGCACGAAGCTGGCGGATCAGCGCGGATTTGCCGGGGATGTCTACATAGCGCGGCTTGAAACGATTCTGAATATCCACGCCTAAAAGGGATTTGGGCAGGTCGCGGATGTGTCCGGCGGACGCCATCACACGGTAGCCCTCACCCGCATATTTCTGAACGGTTTT
Source organism: Oscillospiraceae bacterium (assembly GCA_015065805.1). Classification (GTDB taxonomy): domain Bacteria; phylum Bacillota; class Clostridia; order Oscillospirales; family Acutalibacteraceae; genus RGIG1959. The sequence continues at coordinate 27,283 of SVPN01000013.1, forward strand.
TATCTTACTGGGTGACTCCACAATGATCAAAGTTGCCATAGGGTCTTCCTCACTTTTTCAAACTTAAGAATCCGTTTTCCGTGTATATCGCTGTCCTGCGGTGCAGGTCACGGCACCGTACAATTCCAGCTCCGTCAGTGCCGACAGCACCTCAGCGGAGGTCAGAGCAAGCGCTCTTGCTATCTCGGTCACGGTCTGTGGGGTGCCTGTAAGCGCCTTGTACACACGCTTTCCCGTCTCATCCGCTTCTTCGGGACACGGCACGGGTGCGGACATATCCCTCACCTGCGCAACCTGTAGCGCGGGAAGCTCCTGCACGGTGGTCTGTGCGATCTCTGTGGGCGTTGCACGACGGATGTGCAACGCACGTTTTTCGGCGGCAAGTGCCGCATCAAAATGAAGCGCAAACGGATAACGCTCCACGTAGTTCATCAGAATGTCGGCGGCGTTTGTCACAAGCTGGGCGCCGTCCTTGAGCAGCTCGTTACTGCCCTCACAGCAGGGCACACCGACCGCACCGGGTACGGCAAACACATCCTTGCCCTGTTCTCTTGCCCATCCCGCCGTGATGAGCGCGCCGCTTCCGCGCGGAGCCTGCGTCACCAATGTGCCGTCTGCGGCGGCACTGATGAGGCGGTTACGGATACGGAAATGATGGCGGTAAGCGGGCTTGCCGACGGGAAATTCCGTCAACAGCAAGCCCCCGTTTGCAAGCAAGCGTTCCCGCAAGGGAGCCGTCGCCTGCGGATAGTCGATGTCAATACCGCACGCCTGAAACGAGAGGCAGACACCGTGTTCATTCAATGCCGCGTCGAGGGCTTCGCTGTCCAGTCCGACAGCACCGCCGCTGATCAGCACGGCACCGCCTGCCGCCAATCCCGCGGCAAGCTGTCTTGTGATGCGGCGGCCGTTTTCATCGTGATGACGGGTGCCGACCACGGCAATACGCGGGCAACCGCCCGCATCTATTCGCGCACCCTTGGCGTACAGCACCACGGGCGGCGCATACATCCCCTCAAACAGCGCGGTGTACAACTCATCCTCGGGAGTGAGGACCCACGCGCCGTGAGCCTCTGTACGTTCCCGAATCTGCTGTGCGCGGGAGAGATCCTTCTTCGCCAGCGCCTTGCGTTGTTTGTCGGTGAGCATCCATTCGTCGGGGTAGGACGTCGCTTCGTACAGCCTTTTGACATCCGTCACCGAACGCAGGATCGCTTCGCTCTGGTGAGCACCCTCACCGAGTGCCTGCTGCAACCAGATCCAGTACACGGTCGTGCTCATCTCAGACACCTCCGCGCTCACGGCACAGCTCCCACAGCAGGATCCCTGCCGCCATGGACGCGTTGAGCGACTCGGCACGTCCCGCCATCGGGATGGTGACGCGGTGGGTACAAGCGGCAATTGCCGCTTTGGACATCCCGTTACCCTCGTTGCCGATCACGGCAACCGCACCGCTTTTCGGAGCGGCGGTCACGGGAAGGGCATCGCCGTCCACCACACTTGCCAGCACGGGCAGTGTCTGTCCCGCCTTACAAAGCGTGCCGACAAAATCCTCACACACCGTCAGCGGCAGACGGAACACGCCACCCATACTGGCGCGCAGCACCTTCGGGTTGTAGAGGTCACAGCACCCTTTGGACAGCAGAATGCCATTGACACCGAACGCCTCGGCGGTGCGCAGGATCGTCCCTAAATTACCGGGGTCCTGCACATCCTCAAGTGCTACATACACGCCGTCCTCTGACAGCGCAAACGGTGCATCCTTCCGCATCGCACACAGGCAGAACATCCCCTGCGGTGCCTGCGTTTCGGACAGATGCACCGACACCGTCGGCGCGATCTCATACACCGTGTCGCAAGACGCGCAGACCGTCTGCCACTGAGCGGCATAACGCTCCTTGGCAGAGGCGGTGGCAAGCGCGGCAAGCACCGTCACACCCGAACGGGCGGCATCCTCACAAAGGCGCGCGCCTTCGATGACAAACCGCCCGCTTTTGCGACGCGCTTTGGCATCACGAAGCAGCTTGTGCATCTCTTTGATCAGCGGATTTTCACGGCTGGTCAGCTCCATTTACGGCACGCTCCTTTCGGGGAAAATGCGAAAAAATCGGGGGTTTTTGCTGTTCCTAAAATAGCAAACAAGCGCCCGCCGAGAATCGGCGGACGCAATTGTCGCTAATTATAAGGCAGCCTTTGCCTTCTCGACGAGCGCGGTGAACGCCGCCGCATCGGACACGGCAATCTCGGCGAGCATCTTGCGGTTGAGCACGATGCCTGCCTTCTTGAGGCCGTTCATGAAGGTGGAGTAGTTCATACCGTTCATCTTCGCCGCAGCGGAGATACGGGTGATCCACAGGCGACGGAAGTCGCGCTTCTTCTGACGGCGGCCGACATAAGCATATTGGCCGGACTTCATAACCGCTTCCTTAGCGGTCTTGAAGAGCTTGGATTTTGCACCATAATAGCCCTTAGCGAGCTTCAGGATCTTCTTTCTTCTTTTGCGCGTTGCGAGAGCGCCTTTAATACGAGCCATTTCAGTTTACCTCCGTTTCCTGCGATTATTTGTAGGGGATCAAGCGCTTGACCTGAGCGACATTGGTCTTATCGGCGATTGCCGTCTGACGCAGGTTTCTCTTGCGCTTACGGGTTTTCTTGTTCAGGATGTGCGATTTGTTCGCGTGTGCGCGAACAACTTTGCCGCTCTTGGAGAGCTTAAAGCGTTTCTTCGCGCCGCTGTGCGTTTTGATCTTCGGCATGATGGAAATCCTCCTTTAAATTTCAACGAATCCAATTTATCGACACACGGTCGTTATTTGGCGGGCTTGGGGGCAAGGAACATCAGCATATGGCGACCTTCCATTTTGGCGGGACGCTCCACGACGGCGGTGTCCTTGACGGCTTCTGCAAAGCGCTGCATCATTTCCATACCGATCTCGGGATGACCCATTTCACGGCCGCGGAAGCGGATGGAAACCTTGACCTTGTCGCCGCCCTCCACAAAGCGGATGGCGTGACGCACCTTCGTCTGGAAGTCGGCGATGTCGGTGTTCAGACCGAGACGCACCTCTTTGACCTCCACAACGCGCTGGTTCTTGCGGGCTTCCTTTTCGCGCTTGGCTTGTTCGAAGCGGTACTTGCCGTAGTCCATAATACGGCAGACGGGGGGCTGAGCATTGGGCGCGATCTTGACAAGATCGAGCTCACGTTCATCGGCTAACTTTTGGGCATCGCGCGCGGACATCACGCCGAGCTGTTCGCCGTCGGGACCGATCACGCGCACCTCGGCGTCGCGGATCTGCTCATTGATTTGTGTTTCTTTCGTAGCGATGGAAAACACCTCCGAAATGTAAAAAAACGCGGACTGCATCAGCCCGCGTGAATATACCGCACGTTTCGTGTGAAAACTCGGTGATATTGACCTGCTAAGAACGGAATCCGCAGGTGAAAGCGGGGATGCTTTTCTTTGTTTGCCAAACGAGTATACCACCCCTTCCACCGATTGTCAAGGGGTTTTTGAAAAATTTATTCGCACCGCAATGCTTCCACGGGATCCAGCCGTGCCGCCTTGAGCGCGGGATACACCCCGAATACCGCCCCGATCAGCACCGCGAACACCACCAGTCCCGCCATTGTGCCCCACACCGATACCGACACACCGACAAGCGACAGCCCGACCGTTCCGAGCCCTGCGCCGATCGCCACACCGATCACACCGCCGCAAAGCGACAGCACCACCGCTTCCGTCAGAAACTCGCGCAAGATCCGTCCGTCGGTCGCGCCGAGGGCTTTTTTGATGCCGATCTCGCGCGTGCGTTCGCCGACCGACACGGTCATCACCGTCATAATACTCAGCCCCGACACCAGCAGGGAGATCGCGCTGATGGCGGTGAGCACCAGCGTGACAATATCCATCACGCCCGCTAACTTATCCCGCTGAGCGGCTAAATTCTCCGCCGCAAAGCGACGCTCGCCGCTGACCGTCGCCAGCACCTGCTCAATATGCCGCGCCTCCTTGTCGGCATCCGTCCCCTCCGTCAGCCGCACCGCTAACTGATCAAAGGTGGTGCGACCGCCGAGCTGTTGCATCGTGGTATATGGGATATACACCATCCCCGGGATCAGCCTTGCGACATTCTGCAGCAGGGCTGATCCCGCCTCCGTTACGCCGACAACCTCGAATGCCTCGTAAATGCCGCCCACCGACAGTGTCAGGGTCTTCCCCACGATGTTTTCTCTGGCATACACCGCCTTTGCCACAGCACCGTCCACCACGCACACACGCGCCGAGGATGCGACATCCGCCTTGGACAGCATCCGTCCGTGAAGCTGTGTCAGTCCGATGACCTGCGTTTCGCCGCTGTCGATGCCGCACAGCATCAGCTCCGTCGTGCCGCCGCGAACCGACGACACCGCCGAGGTGTCGATCATCAGCGGCACTGCCGAATCGACCTGAGGCATTGCGCGAAGGGTATCCAGCACCGCCGTCTCTACGCCCTGCATATCCGTCGCCGTGACGGACAGCCCGCCGAGTCCCATATTTTCTAACTCACGCTCCACCGCCGCTTCTCCTGCCGCGCTGATAACGGTCACGATCGCCACCAGTGCAACCCCGATAACAATGCCGCTCATCGTCAGCAGACTGCGCAAGCCTTTACGGCGAAGATGGCGGCACGCATTGCGCACACTCCCGCTCATAGCGTCTCCTCCGTCTTTACGGCGACCGTATCGCCGCTCAGGTTTTCGGGCGTGCGCACAAGCGTATCCCCCTCTTGCACACCCGACGATACCACCGCACCCTCAGGCAACTCCTTTTGCACCTTGACCGCCGCACGATGTGCCGCACCGTTTTGCACACGGTAGACATATTCGTTACCGCTGTCATCCTGCGCGATGCAGTCATACGGAACAAGCAACACATTTTCGTGCGTTGCCACCGTCACCGCCGCCTTTGCCGACAAGCCGATCAGCAACGATTCATCCGCTTCGCCGTCTGCCAGATATACCGTGGCATCCACGACCGTCTCCCCCGTACCGCCGTTGACGCGGGAGCGTGCCGTCGTTGCCATTTCCCCTAAAACCCCTTTATACAGCGGCTTTTCAAACGCCACACCGCTGACCGCGACCTCCTGACCGACCGCGACAAACGGCAACAGCCGTTCGTGCACCGTCACGGCGATCCCGAGGCTGTTTGCTTCCGACAGCACCGCGCACGGCATCTGAGGCGACACAAGCTCACCGCTGACCGCCGATACGGCGCTGACCGTTCCCGCCGACGGTGCGGTGACCGTCTGCGGCAACGCCGCCGATGCCATCACGCTCTGCGCGGAGGATACCCCTGCATCCAGCGCCATTGCCAGCGTTGCCGCGCGATCCACCGTCAGCAGGACATCGCCCGCCTCCACGCGATCGCCGACCTTGACCGCCACCGATTCCACCACACACGGCACAGAGGCGTACACCTCCACGCCCTCGGTTGCCGTGACCGTTCCCGAGCAGATGACCGTTTCCTTGACTGTCCGCCGTATCACCGATACCGTTTCCACCGTTTTTACGGCGGTCTGCGTTGCCGCATCATACAGCCGCATACCGCCGATCGCCAATACCGACAACAGCAATACCGCTGTTATGCCCCGACGTTTTTTCATTGTTTCCCACCGTCCATCATCATCCGAATTCTTTGGATAGTATGAGGCATTTTGCGGAAAATATAAAAAAATACCGCTGACGGAGCATTGGCATTTTCCGTCAACGGATTTTTACGGTTCATCAAAACCGCCGTCGTGAATATTACAGCGTTTGAGGCGACCGATGCCTTTGCAGACACCCTTGCACACGCCGTATTTTTCGATCGCGGCGATCATATACTGCGAGCAGGACGGCTCAAAGCGGCATTTGCGGCGGATGGATTCAGGCGCAAACCGCTGATACAGCCGCACCGCGGTCAGGCATACCGCCTTGGCACTCAGCACAAGGTACAGCAGCGTTGCGCCGACTGCCGTCAATACACACCACACCGCCGCCCACGATAACGCCGACGTCACCCACACGCAGGCAAGCGGGATCAGCACCAACGCCGCAAGCCACAGGGTCACGCGCCGCCAAGGGATTTCCGGGCGCACGAACTCCCGTTTGTAATACACACTGCGGGGGTCGTTTTCGGGTTGCTCATCAAACAGCTTCTGCCCGATCTCCTGCAGATTCCCGAGTCGGCTTTCATCAAATTCTATGCTTCCCACATACTCACCGCCGTTATTTCAAAAGCGGCTCGAGCGTCTTGCGCACCCGCTTTGCCATCGCGTAAAACCCGATGTCGTTCGGGTGACAGCCGTCCACCGTAGACAGCTCGGCAAAGGCTTTGCCGACCAGCTGTCGCCCGTCGATAAAGTACACATTTCTGTCACCCGCGGCAACGGCATTCTCATAGGTCGCGCGCACGATGGCAAGACGGCGACGCTCTTCCTTGTTCAGACGGTACACGGGTCGCGTCATCATCACGATGGGGATGTCGGGATGTGCCGCGCGCACCGCTTTGTAAAACGGCTCGTGGGTCGCCTGCAGATGTGCTTCGTCGGGTGCGTTGTGATCGTAGTCCAGCACAAACGCCCGCATCGGCAACGACGCGATATACTCCACCATCGGCTGTTCCGCCTTGGCACTGCCCGAAAAGCCGAGGTTGATATAATCAAACCCGAGCTCTCTGGACAAAATCGCCTGATAGCAGTTGCCCGCGCGGGAGGCACAGCCGCCCTGCGTGATGGACGAGCCGTAAAATACCACCGGCAGGTCTTTATAGGGTTGTGCGGCGGACAGCGACGCCTCTTCCTCCACGCCGATAAACAGCTGTGTCACACCGCTGTACAGCGGGAAATTGATCTGCACCTCGTGGGATTTGCCGTCAAGATGCACCATCGCCTCAAAGCGATCCACCACCTCAAACGGCGGGATCGCGGTGCCCATATAGCGTCCGTCGGCATACACATCGAAGCCGATGCTGCCCGTCAGCGCAAAATGCGGCATCTTGCCGACCGCGCACAGCTGGGCATATATCGCCACCTTGCGGCTGTCGGTGCGAAACCGCACACGTCCGCCTGCGGTGTTGTCATTGAGATACGCGACGCCGTCGCTGACCTGCACCGCCACCGCGCGCGGAATGCGGCGGAAGCGGTCATCCTCATAAAACACGCCGTGCACCGAAAACGGTGCTTCGTTTACATCGTGAAAGGTCATCCCCGTTAAGGTGATGTCCTCCACACGCAAGCGTTTATCAAACGTGGACACATCTGCCATATCACTCATCCTACCTTTCGGAATGCGGCGGGAAACAGCGCCTGCACCGCCTGTGCCTGCGCATCGGTTGCCGTGTTCGTACCCACCGCCGCCGACAGCGTCAGGGTATCTCCTTCGCGCTTCACCGTTGCCTGCAAGGTGTGACCGTCAGCCGTCACGGTCAATTTGTCGCCGCTGACCGTGTAGCCGCCGTTGAACACCAGCGCCTCGGTGATATTCTTATAGACACCCTCGGTGAACAACGAGATGAGAAGCTCCTCGTCGGTCTGTCCCGCCGTCGCGACATACTCCTCGATCGTCTTGCCCGCAAGCGCCGCAATCGGTGCGAGGATCTCGCGGAACAGCACCATCAGGTGTGCGTGGAGCTGTTCTTTATCGATCGTGCAGGAAACGATCCCGTCCTCTTCAAATACATAGGTCACCTTCACGGGAGCTTTCTCTGCTGTCGCACCCGTCACCTTGAGAACCTCGTTTTCCGCCATACAGGTGTTGATCACCTTGGCATAATCGATCTCTGCTTCCCACGTGCCGACCACCGACACATCCTCCTTGGCACCGCACGCCGTCATCGTCAACAGCATCACGACCGCCAACAGCATGGCTATACACCGTTTCATCCGTAATTCACTCCTTTGTTCGTCCGTATTTCTTAAATCACATCAATCTGGCACATCCGCATCGTCGTGAGTGCCGCTTCGTGACTTTCGGGAGTCACGCCCGCACAGCACGCGGCATCCACCGCAATGGGCACCTCGGGGAAATGCGCCTTCAGCAGCAGGGCGTTGGACACCACGCAGATATCCGTGCACAAGCCGCACAGCTCCAGCGAAAACGGTTTCTCCCCCGCCATCTCCCGAATCATCGCCGGGAGCTTCACCGAGCCGAAGGTCGGCTTTTCGAGCAACACGAAGTTGCCTTTTTTGTCAAGTGCTTTTGCCACCTCGTAGTTGAGTGTCCAGCCGTCCGTGTGGTAAATACAATGCGCGACAGGGAGCTTTTTGCCCTCCGCCGAGCGCAGATAGTCCGCATCGTGGGTGTCCAGTGTAGCGATGATCTCCCCGTCAAACTCCTCGATTTTCTTCACCACGTGCGGCACGATCGACACCGCTTCTTTGGTACCCAAGGTGCCGTCAACAAAATCCTTTTGCATATCGACAACGATCAAAAAGCGTTTCATAAAAACCGCCTCCTTATAATAAGATACTATACCATATTACGGAAAAGAATACAACGGAAAATATTACAGCCGCAGTACGCGAAACACCTCTTCCACGGTATGTATCATATTTTCACGCGCCTGTTTCGCATCCAGTGCCGCTTCCAATGTACACACCCCGCGCACGATCGAAAAAAAGGCATCAATCCCCTCGTCGTGGCAGGCGCGCGCACCGTCCGTGACACCGCCCGCAAACGCAAGTACGGGCTTGCCGTATCGCTTGGCGATACGCGCAATGCCGACGGGCGCTTTGCCCATTGCCGTCTGCGCATCAAGCCGCCCTTCGCCCGTGATTACCAGATCGCACGCGGCCATCTTGTCCGCCAGCCCCGTTTCATCGGCGATCAGGGCGATGCCGCTTTGCATCGCCGTATTCAGAAAGGTGTTCAGTGCAAAACCCAGTCCGCCCGCGGCTCCTGCTCCCGCCGCCGTTGCATCCGCCGTGGGGATCGCCGCCTTCACAAGCGTCGCATAACGGGCAAGCAGGGCGTCCATCTGCGCGACCGTGTCGGGATCTGCACCCTTTTGCGGGCCGAACACGGCACTGCAGCCGTTCTCCCCGCACAGCGGATTGGTCACATCACACGCGACCGAAAACGTGCAGTCGCGCAAGCGCACATCCGCCTTGTCAAGGGTGATGCGGGCAAGTGTCGCCAGTCCTGCCGCTCCGCGCGCAACCGCCTCGCCGTTTTCATCAAAAAGTCCGAAGCCGAGTGCCTGCAGCATCCCCGCGCCGCCGTCATTCGTCGCACTGCCTCCGATACCCATCACGATACGGCGGCATCCGTGATCCAGTGCATCCGTGATCATTTCGCCCACACCGTAGGTGGTGGTGCGAAGCGGGTCGCGTTCTTTATCACCGATCAGCGTGATCCCCGCCGCCGATGCCATATCCATATACGCAGTGTTGCCGTCACGCGATACGCCGTAATGCGCCCGCACAGGGCGTCCGAGCGGCCCTGTCACCGTGAGTTCACGGGTCACGCCGCCGACCGCCTCGGTCAGCACCGCCGCTGTCCCTTCGCCGCCGTCGGCAACGGGACACACGAGCACCTGCGCCTCGGGATATACCCGCAGGATGCCCTCCTTTGCCGCCTCTCCCGCTTGCCGCGAGGACAGACTGCCTTTAAACGAATCGATCGCGATCACCACACGCATCGTCAAATTCTCTCCTTCAACCATTCTGTCAGCTTTTGCGCCCACAGCGCCGAGCCCTCGTCATTCGGGTGTCCGCCGTAAAGCGGCGTGCCGTCTGCCGCCGCCATAAAGGACGTATCAAACACGCCGTCGCAAACAAGCGCGGTTTTTATATACGCATTGACCGCGTTCCGCTCGTCACCGAGCCCCTCAAACGGTGGCACGGTCTGCACATAGGTGCGAATGCCGCGCGAGCGCAACAGCTTCACCGTGCGCCGCAAATTTTCACACACATCCTCTGCGGTGAAGCCGTTCTTCAGATCGTTAACACCTAAACACAGGATGACAATATCGTTTTCATACGCTTTTCTCATCCACGCACCGTTCGACGCCGCGTCTCCGCTTCGGGCAAAGCCGATGCCGAGATTCCAAAAGGCATATGTCTCAAGTGCCTTCGCGGTCAACGCCGCCCAGTGACGGGCGCTGTTTTTCGTCGAACCGATTCCCTGCGTGATGGAATCGCCTAAGAATGCGATGCGCACGGCATCGCGCCTGACCGCCGCACGCGACGGCACGGGACACCGCACTGACGGTTCGCCGTCCACAAAGGACGCAACCCACAATTCCTCGTGGCAGGGCAGTCTTTCCCCGCAGAACCGATACTCGATGCACAGCACCTCGCCTGCGGATGCACACACCGCAAATGCGTCGGTCTGAACCCACGCATCGGCATTCACCGTCACCTGCTCCTTGCCGTCAAAGGTCACCGCCGTCCACGAGGCGGGCTCTGCCGCTTCCTCCATCGACGAAGACGCACATACACCGACGCGCATCTGCGACAGCGTCCAGCCACCGCACAGTGTGTTGGCAACCGAATGCGAGCCGTCCGCAAAGGTGCTGTCGGTCGCATCGGCAAACAGCAAAGAGTACTGTTCTCCGCCGACCGTTACGGGCAGATACACCCGCGCCGTATGCGGCTTTCCGTCGCTGTCAAACACGGTCTGATTGGCCGCTCCTGCCGCGGTATCGGACACAAAGTCTGCTGTGAGCCCCCGCGGTGCCGTGACTGCAAACGGCGTTTGTAATGCATCGCACGCCGCCTGAATTGCCAAGGCTTGTTGCGCCTGACTGACGCCCTCGGGACGCCACGATACCGCGCGGATATCCAGTCCCGTTGCTTTGGCAATAAACGTCAGTCCCGCAATATACCGCCCGAGCCCCCAGCTCAGGTGATAGCCGTCGCGGTGAAGCGGACTGAGCCCGATTGCCCGCGCATTCTGAATGGCGGTGCCTGCAGGAGATACCCCGTCCGTAAGCGGCAACACAAACTCCCGTGCGATGCGCGCGATCTCGCGGAACATCGCCGCCTGATCGCCGTCATGCGCCACAATTTCGGGGTGACCGTTCCACGGCTCACCGACCCACGTCATATTAAACAAAACCCTCGGACGGTTTACGCACAGCGCACGGATGTAGCTGACCAGAATCGGCAGATTCTCATAGCAACGCTGACAGGTGTTACGACTGCCGTCAGCCGTTCCGCCCTGGATCGCCACCACGTCCCATTCCTCACTTGTCAATGCCGTGCGGATGGACGTGCCGGGCGTGGTCGTCCAGCCGTTGCCCGTGTTCCGACGGTATTCATACAACGGGCGGTCATTCGCCGCGTTGTCCACGTGGCGGTTGACGGAGCATCCGCCGATATAGAGATTCCCCAAGGACACCGACGACACACCCAGCGACAACAAGATATCCGCCGCGTGTTCCATCGTATCATCGGAAAAGCTGTTGCCGATAAACAGGATCTTCCAATCGGTTTTCATAGCCGTCAACTCCTTTACAGAATGATTATACCGCATCCGCTCTGTTTTTTCAACCGCCGTATCCTCTGCCGAATCAAAAAAGAGGCTGTCACGCGAAAGGTGACAGCCCGTTTCCTTTTTAGTGTTCGCGATCCCACAGCTCGGTGTAATACCGCGCATAGCGGGTATCGTCCGCTTTGATCTTATCAATGGCGGTGCGCGGATGCTGATTGAGCAAGCCCGTCAGCAGATACGGCACATCGTAGCCCCATGTGATCCCCTTTTTCTTCAATTCCAGCATATACGTTTCCACAAACCGCAACACATACACAAGGCGGTATTTCGGATTTTTCAGGAAGCCTAAAAGCGCCTCCACCATACAGTTGCCTGCGCCTCTGCCGATACCCATCATCGTCGCATCCAGATAGCTCGCGCCGTGCGCCGTCGCTTCGATGGTATTGGCAAACGCCATCTGCTGGTTGTTGTGCGCGTGAATGCCGATCTTTTTGCCGTGCTTCTCTGCCGCTTCCACATACAGCTCGGTGAAATAGCGGATCTGCTCGGGATACAGTGAGCCATAGCTGTCCACCAGGTAAATCACGTCCACACTGCTCTGGCACAACAGCTCCAGTGCCTGCTCAATGTCGCGACCGCTTGCCGTGGAGATCGCCATAATGTTCACGGAGGTCTCGTATCCCTTTTCGTGGCAATACTCCACCATTTCGATAGCGGCGGGAATGGTGTTGACATACGTTGCAATGCGGATCATATCGATCACGCTGTCCTTTTTGTCGATGATGTCCTTTTCATAATCCGTACGTCCGACATCCGCCATCACCGCGATCTTCACATCGGTCAGGTTTTCACCGACGATCGCGCGGATGTCCTCTTCGTCGCAGAATTTCCATTTGCCGAATTCCTTCGGGTCGAACAGATCCTTGGATGCCTTATAGCCGAATTCCATATAATCGACGCCCGCTTTGATGTTTGCCTCATAAAGCTCGCGCACAAACTCATCCTCGAAGAAAAAATTGTTGACCAGACCGCCGTCCCGAATGGTTGCATCCAGCACCATAATATCGGGGCGGTAGGTCATCAGATTACCCTTTTGTCCCATATTCAACGCCCCCTGCGGAAAATCGTTGTTACACTTTATCGCTTTAAAGTGTAACGCTTTAAAGCGATTATACCACAAGTTTTGAAAAATGCAACCCTTTTTTTGAAAAAAAGAGAACCTGCCGCTTTCGCGACAGGTTCCCGCTCGTTTTATTGTGTACCGACGGCGCTGTCCTTGCGCTTGTCTTCCTCGGACAGCTCTTCGTAGTTCACCAGGTTATGGTGCATTTTTCCGAGGTCGTTGCGGCTGGAAGACTCCTTCGAACCGCTGTATACATATCCTTCGGCACGCATATAGGCATTCCAGCGACGGTGCTCAAGTGCTTCGATAGCGTCGCGCTCCTTCTGAGAGAGCGCCTCCTCCGCCTTGTCCGCTCCGGGCACACCGCAGGCGATGCGGGCTTTCATATGGATCGCGGATGCCGCGGACGAACGGTAGTTGTATTCATACGCCCAGAATTCGTCCTCGTTGCCCCATTTCAGGTGGCGTGCCAGCGCATCCTCTTCCAGATCGGAGTGCAGGATCGCCGCCGCCGAAAAGCCGCTCTTCAGATCGCCGATAAAGCGGATGTCGTACGGCTGTTTGCGAAAGTTCTTAATACCTCCGAGAGCCTCTTTTTGCTGAGAATTTCGCACGATGGCACAGATCACGGGATGCACGCGCATACGCTCGAACAGCATACGCAGGTACACCGCTGTCTGGATGTTCAGCTCATCATTGCCGAGCGCCACCAGCACATAGGAGGTGTGCGGAAGGCTTTCGATCGTTTTCGCGAACGCCACCGACTGCACATCCGTTCCCGCGTGCACACGGATGGTGTACTGCGCTTCGCCCTCGATGCGCACGCCGTTGTAGCGCTTGGACATCAGCTCGGGTGCCTGCACGGTGAAACGGTCCTCCGCCATCGGGTCACGGTCAAAGCCGTGAAGCTCCAGTGCATAGCCGTCCATCTGACCGTACCACGACAGGGCCTTGAGCATTTCGGTGCCGTGCGCACCCATACCGACGATCAACGCACAGATACGCTTCTCGCCGAACTCATTGATCGCGGGCTTATCAAAACGGAACAGCTCCTCGCCCTCCTCATACAGCAAGCGGCTGATGAGCGACTGCACCTCGTTGACACGGCGGACACGCATCACGCCCTTGTCCGCGGCGTTGAGCATCAGTTCACCCTCAACACCCTTGGAAAACACATACAGATTCGTCTTTTCGCGGTGACGGTAACGCTCGATCAGCTTGACCGCCTGACTGCAGTTTTCGGTTTCATTCGCACCGATGGCGAAGAAATACATCTCTTTCGAGCGACGGTGACGATCAAAGCGGAGCGCCAGCACATCCTTTTTGAAGCAGATGGCGTGAAGCGCTCGGGCGCGGTCGAGCAGCTCATAATTGTTTTCGGAGTTCTCCTCATACACATCGGTAAAGACGATCATACTGCGCGGTTTCTTTTCGCGGATATCCTCCGCCAATGTCATCGCGCGATCGTTCATTTCCGTGAATACGTACAGCTCCTTGCCGCGACCGATCACATAATACCGCAGATAGGAGATCGCGTTCTTAAACAGCGACAGCACTGCACCGAAGGTGAACACCGGTGCTACCATATACAACAGCGATGCCACAAAGCCATGATACTGTGCCAGGCATCCCTGCAAACAGGCGGTGCCTTCCCGCACAAGCTCAAATTCCGCGCCTGCCGTGAAAATCTGCAGTGTGCTGAATATCGACAGTGCCAACGCACGCAGGATGCTCCCGATAACCGTAAGCGGTTCCAGCGAGCCGACCGTTTCGCGCATCAGACCCGCCTGCACAGCGTGAATCGGGAAAAACATCGCGACCGATGACAACGCCACGCCTGCCAGCAGGATATATACCCAACCGACCGCCTTGCGCTGTGTACAGGGCTTTTTCCGTTCCTTGGCGCGGTTTACCAGAATCACTGCCGGAATCAGCAATAAAAACAAGGTTGATATTGCTAAACAAACAATCCACATAGGTCATTCCTCCGTTATTGTCGTACTACATGGCTATTAACAATCCGAAAACCGTCTTTTTCGCAACCGCCGAACAATTCTTACAGCGGTATCTTGGGCAGCTTCCAGTGAAACGTTGCCGCCAACAGACGAAGAAGCACGATCAACCCCATTGCCGTAAAGGTGCTGATCACACGGTGATCCAGACACACACTCAGCACATAATGCACCGCGCACCCGACAATGGATGCCACCGCATACACGTGCCTCGTCAGGATGTACGGCTTTTCGTTGACGAGCACATCGCGCAGCACACCGCCGCCGACACCCGTGATCACACCGAGCGTGAGCGTCAGCACCGCGTTGTCCGCATAGCCCGCCTCTCGCGCGACCTCCATTCCCGCAACGGAAAACGCCGCCAGCCCGATGGCATCAAACACAATGTTGATCCGATCGAGCCTGTCGCGCAGACCGTCAAAACGGCGGCGGTTGCAAAATGCGATGATAAACACCGCCAAGGCTGTCACTGCCGCCGCCAGCAGGATATACGGATTCAAAAACACCTGCGGCGGAATGTTGCCGATGAGAATATCCCGCAGGATACCGCCGCCGACCGCTGTCACACATCCGACGATCAGCACACCGAACAGGTCCAGTCCGCTCCCGATGGCAACCAATGCACCCGACACCGCAAACGCCACCGTGCCGATCCATTCCATAATCAGAATCAGCCAATCTCCTACCATCGCCTCACCGCCTTTTTTTCAGTATAGCACATTCCCCGCAGGATGTGCAAGTCAAAATCCGACACCGCTTTCGCTTGCGGTGCATATACTGGACTGTCGGATGGTTTTCCGACAATCATCATCAAAAAGGAGGTATGACAATGGCAACGTTTTTCAATCAGGCAACACTGACCTACAGCGGCGGTACCGTCAATTCCAATGTCACGGCGGGTGAGCTTGTCGAGGTACTGTCCGTCAATAAAACAGCGGTTGCGCAGACGTATGCACAGGGTGACGAGATCACCTATGCGGTGAATCTGATCAACACGGGCACCGCCCCGCTGACGGGGCTGACCGTAACCGACGATTTAGGTGCGTATGCATTCGACACACAAACGCTCGTGCCGCTTGTGTATATTGCCGATTCCGTCAAGGTCTTTGCCGACGGTGTCCCGCAGGCAACGCCTGCCGTCACCGAAGGCGCTCCGCTTGTCATCGACGGCATCACCGTCCCTGCCGACGGCGTTACCACCGTACTGTACACGGTACGCGTCAACAGCTTTGCCGCTCCCACCGGCACGGGTCTGATCACCAATACCGTCACCGTCAGCGGCGGCGTGACCCCCGTCACGGCATCCGAGACGATCACCGCCGCCGAGGAGCCTGCTTTGACCATCACCAAGGCGGTCAGCCCGACGACCGTTTCCGAAAACGGGGAGCTGACCTATACCTTTGTGATTCAGAACAACGGCAACACTGCCGCTGAGGCCGCCGATGCGATCGTGATCACCGACACGTTCGATCCGATCCTCAGCAACATCACCGTGACCTATAACGGTGCGGTGTGGTCAGAGCCTGCAAGCTACACCTATAACGAAGCTACGGGCGAATTCGCCACGGTCGCCGGTGCTGTCACCGTGCCCGCGGCAACCTTCACGCAGGATCCCGTCACGGGCGCCTGGACCGCCACCCCCGGTGAGGCAACTCTCACCGTCACAGGTACCGTGTAATAAACGAAGCCGGACGGCCCGAGCGGGTCGTCCGACTTTGCATTAAAGCCCGTTGCGCGGGCAATCAGTTTCCTTTTCCCAATGCCGTTGACAGCTTTCCTTTGATCCGTCCGGGCTGATACAGCTGCATCTTGTTCTCACGGAACGCCAGGATCACCATTTCGATATCGTTGTTGCTGATCGGGCCGTGATGATCACACATCACAAGGTTATACAAGGTGTCGCGGATGGCATAGCTGTCCAGCTCGGCATAGGTACCCTTTTTGACACCCTTGAGCGAATCAACAGAGCTGGCGTACAGATCACCAAGCCCCAAAGCGTGTCCGAACTCGTGCTTGGCAACGTGCTGAATCTCATCGTAATCGTCAAACCGCCCGTTTGCGGACTGCACCACGATGATCTTGCGCGAATGCACCGTCCATTTCAGACCGCTCATCGCAAATGAGCGTCTGTGGGTCAGCATATCCGACACCAGTTCCTTCTGCTTTTTGGTGCCGATGGCATTGTTGACGGATCGCACCGACAAGCGGATATCGGAGGTCATCGGTATCACGATGAGATTGTCGTACAGGTTGTTATTCATCGTCAGCTCGACCTTCACCGTCACCTTTTGTCCGCCGAACACCTCATACGTCCCCTGCCACGCGCGCAAACCGTTTAAAACGGCGGATTCAAACTGCTCGGGGTGCGGAATATCCTCACAGCAAAGGAACATCACATTGGCGCTCAGTGTCAGCACATTGCGACCGTCTTTGTACTCCAGCACGGCGTCGATCGGCGTCAGGATGCCTTTGCGGTTGACTTTTACGGGCTTGCCCTCAAAATCCACCAGCGGGCCGTTATGTGCCGCCGCGAAGGCAGTGCCGTACTTACGGCGGTAGCGTCTTTCGCAATACGCATTGAGATACGCCCTCGCCTGAATGCATCCGCCGTTTGCGGCATTGCACATCAGCGACAAGGCGTGGTCTTCCGGGTTCTCAGCCGCAACCGTCAATACGCCGTTCAGCAGAAAAAATGCCACCAGATACGTCGCCTCGGGATCCTTTTTCGAATGTGCTTCCAAAATCCGCTTTAAGCCGTAGGCCTTTTTTTCGGGATCTCCTCCGCTGTGAAAAACATACAGCTTCCCGAGCTCTCTTGCCTGCTCGGCGGAACAATTCGCCGCTTCCTCTTCAAGCGCCGCTTCCTCCGATCCGAATTCGCGCTTGCAATCCATACACACATACCGTTGCCTGTCCCTGACAAAGCAGGTCTTTTCGGACTCACACCACGGGCATCTGTTCATACTGCGCTTTTCTCCTTTTCGGACGGCATTATTTCCCGATCTTGTACCCGAGCGCCACAATGAGCTTGAGCGTTTCCAATGCCGTGTTGCGGTCATATTGCTTTTCTTCCTCCGTAAGCTGCGCATACGGCACCAGACAGGGCGTCGTTTTTTTCTTGTCGTCGCGTGTTTCGCCGTATACCCAGCCGTCTGCGATGCGTCCCGCAGACCAGTTCTCGTGGACATTCTCAGCGATCCTCTCGGTGAGCTCAAGCAAATCGTCCGACAGCTTGACACCGCTTGTATCAATAGGATTCGGCTTATACATATGCATACCTCCTGATCATATGCCCAAACACAGTGGCTTCATCGGTCATCCTGTTTAGTATACACCATAATTGCACAAACTGCAAGATTTGTGAACATCGTCGTCAGAAATAACGCGACATATTCATCGGCTGTGACAGTATGATCAACCGTTATGCTTGCCGTTCGCGGTGTCTCCGCCGCGATCTCAGAACAAAAAAGAAAGACTACCCAAAAGTAATGTGCCTGTCCTGTTCGACAAATCGGAATCGGACGGCATGTTATCTCTGCTTCTTGCTTTTTTCAATTGCGATACCGGAAGTAATGGCATAAATAAGTATGATTATGATAACCACTCCCGCAATGTAGGTTATCCAGCCGGCATCAAAAAGTATTGCAAAGCCAATAAGCAAAAATGTAATACCCATAAGAAAAAACACAATTGCCGTCTGACGATAATAGGGCTTTTTATTCATGGTTTCCCGTTCTTTTTCGGATGCATAAATATAGGCATTATTAAACAGAAATCCTTTTTCCAGAAAAGAGCGGATGCTCAAAATAAATAACAATAACGAAACCATAACAAGTGCCATTGCAACGATGAAATCTCCCATTACTGAATACCCCTCCGAATTCTTATTTATTGAACAGATTATATCACGCTTTGCTGCGCTTTTCAATGATATATCGCCGGCGCAATAGGATATACGGCGTTGCCGTATGATATACTATCCGTTCCTTTATATGCGAAGCATATATCATCCACCGCAGGTGGATATCATACCGAAGGTATATCACCCGTTCCGCAAGGAACGGATATCATTGTAAAAAACCTCTTTTGTCCGGTAGACAAAAGAGGTTTTTACATGCGAAAGAACGGCCAAAAGTAGTGTGCGTTATCTATTCTATAAATTGGTATTTGTCGCTCTTAATTAGTCCTCCGTCATTATTCTCCAAAACAGCTTTTCAGCAATTATATAAGTACTGTGTTCTCCGTTAGTGGAAATCGGTTTTTCTTCCGTATAATTTATGGGATTGTAACCATCCCAATCCGCCCATACTATCAGCTTGTCATCACGAGTTTTACCAAATAGGTCGCTATGAAAATTCAAATATGCACCAA
>SVPN01000014.1 GCA_015065805.1 Oscillospiraceae bacterium
CCATATCGTTAACGTATAGGCAGCCAATACATACGAGATAATGGCGATAACCGATTCTGTTCCCAAAAACACCATCGAATACACGAGGAATACGGTGGCAATAGGAACGAGAATAATCATAATGGCAATATGGGGAAACAGTAAAGCTTTCCCAAGCTTCTTCCAGTCCATATCAACTCCTCCGTATTTTCACGGTAAAGGTTGAGCCTTTGCCGACGGCGCTTTCCACGCCGATTTCGCCCTGCATAATGTCAATTACTCTTTTGACAAGTGCAAGTCCCAAGCCGTTGCCCTGAACCGCGCGGGAGGGATCGCCCTGATAAAATTTTTCGAAAATGTGTGCGCCGACCTCCGATGTCATACCGCATCCGGTATCGGTTACTTTTATAATGGCGTGATGAGCGGTTGCGGTAAGAGATACCGTTACCGTACCACCCGACGGCGTAAACTTAAAGGCATTGGAAAACAGGTTGTTCCACACCAACGACAGTAGCTCCGCATCCGCTTCCACCGTCACATCCTGCGCGATCTCCGTATGGATCTCGATCTGCTTGTGTTCCCATACGCTCTCAAACTGCAACAGACATTCACACAACTGTTCCCCTAAATCAAATTCCGTAACCTGCGGATAGATCTGTTGGTTTTCCAAACGGTTCAATTTTAAGATGTTTGTCATCATATCTGCCATACGGCGAGAACCGTCCGTAACACCTTTGGCATATTCGATCCGTTTTTCTTCACTCAGATCAGGAGACTGCAACAGCGTACCGTAATTTTGCATCACGGCAAGCGGGGTCTTCATTTCGTGGGACACATTGGCAATGAAATCGGTACGCAACGTTTCCACACTGCCGAGCTCCTGCGCCATTTGGTTGATCCCCTCGGCAATCTCGTTGAAGCCCTCCGTTCCCGCGCTTTGCATCGGCTTGATGCGCACGGAAAAATCGCCCGCCATCATCCTTTTGATTGCTTCGGTGATAATTTTGGTCGGTCGGTCCACCATAATTCTGCGGCGGATGTGATCCGCAAACTTGAACAGAAACGTGATCAGCACCACGTTCCAGAAGGTGACCTTCGCGGCAGCAGCGATATTGTCGGGAGTGAGCGTGAGTCCCATTGTATCGGCCAGCACACGCACAAACAGCATCATACAGCACGACACAATGAAGCCCACCGTCAAAAAGAACAGCAAAAAGCTGCTGACCGATCCCAACACATTCTTCAGTGTCGGCTTTTTCATTTGATCACCGCCTTGTAGCCGAGCCCGTGGACGGTTCTGATCTCAAAGTCGTCGCAATCCGCTAACTTGGAGCGGAGCTTGGTCATATACACATCCACCGCCCGCGGCGCGGTGTCGGTGTCGGCATCCCAGAATTCGTCCATCAGCTGTGTGCGGGTGAAGGTCTTTTTGGGATAACTGAGCAATTTGTAAAGGATGCTGAATTCGCGGTTGGTGAGCGGGATCTCCTCCTCCCCGAGATAGGCGGTATGCTCGTCAACATCCATCACAAACCGACCGATCTCTAACTTGCGGGAAGCGGCGATCTTCGCACGGCGAAGAAGGGCACCGATGCGCAAAAACAGCTCATCAAGGTCGATGGGCTTTACCATATAATCATCCACGCCGATACGGAAACCTCTTTGTTTGGATGCCATATCGTCGCGGGCGGTCATAAAGAGAATCGGGATATCCTCGTTCTGCTCGCGCACGGTTCTTGCAAATGCAAAGCCATCCACACCGGGCATCATAATATCCGATACGATCAGATCCACCGTGTGCTCATACAGCGCATCATAGGCTTCGTTGGCGTTCAGGCACCCGATCGCCTCATAACCGCTGTGATCCAAAAACGAGCAGACGGTCTTATTCAGTTCCTTATCGTCCTCCACAACCAATATCTTAAACATAAGGGCACCTCCGCAGGCAACTGCATTTTATTATACAGTATAGCATACAATTGTTAACATTTTGTTTGCGTTTTGCGGTTTTTGAAAAAACAGGGATCAGTATCAATTTCGGCGTGTTATACCGCAGGACAATCGTCGGCAGCCTGAGAGGCATCTGACAGAACTCCTCATTGATAAACTAAAGCGCCCTCTTTCCGGTGCCGTATACGGGTACCGAAAAGAGGGCGCTTCCAATAGAATCACTGCATTTGATCCGACTGCTTTGCCGCGTCTATGCGCTCGTTAGCCGACGCCGTGCGTTCCTTTGCGGCGGCGATCTGTTCGTCGCAGCGAGCCTGCATTGCCGCTTGGCGGCGTTTCGGATCGCCCATTGCCTTGGCTTCCTCCCACTGCGCTTTCGACTCTGCCTTAGCGGCTTCAAAATTCGCCTTGTCCACCTCGTGCTGTGCCTTGGCGCTGTCCTTCATATCGCGAAAGGCGTTCTTGAAAAAGCCGACGAATTTGTCAAAAAACGTTGCCATTGTCATCCACCTTTACTCTTTCATAATGGTATCGCTCAGGGCGAGGATCTCGGCGGCATACTTCTTGCGGCGGGAGCCGAGAATGCGTTTGTGGAGCGGATAGTTGACAACCGCCATCACCAACCCGACTATGCCCGTGACAATGCCGCAAACCATCGGATTCGGAATACCGACCGTTTGCGCGATATCTGTCATCACAAGGCTCATACCGCTTCCCATCACGATGGCGCCGATACTGCCGAAAATATACGCAAATACATCGGCAGGGCGTCTTACCTTCGCATCCAGCGCACGCAGAGCATCCAGCTCCGTGCTTTCTTTTTCCGTATACTGTGCGCGGATCTTTTGTACGAGAAACTCCTGATCGTTCTTGTTCATATTGTTGACCTCCTGTTTTGGTTTGCAGGCACAGTATACCCTGCGGATGTTTTGAAACGGTTTATAAAATGTTTGCGTTTTGTTAAAAAAAGAGGATCCGCGCATTTCTTGCACGAATCCTCTTTTAATCGTTTTAACAAAGCAATAAAGAATACACCGTTTCGCCGCCGTTGACAAAAATCTCTAAAATGTATTCGTCACGCAGGATCTGCAGCTCCTGCACCTCTCCTTCGTGAACAAGCGGCGGTCTTGCCGTACGCTCTACCGTAAACCCGTTGTCCGTCACCGTGACGCACGGATCGGCATTTTTCAGCAGATGCGCGACCTCCTTGGCAGGGCGTCCGCAGATGTGTCCGTTCTCCGCCACGATCTCCCGCGGGATCGACAAACAGCCCACATCGATTCCTTGAGCGAATCCCGCAAACTTCCAGCCGGGGATCCACGTCATCAGAAGCGGTGTGCCGTCTGCGCCGCTGAACACCTGTCCCGCATACTGGTCAGGGCCTTTATCGAAGCGGTCGGACAGCTCACAGTGAAATTGTCCGTTTTCGAGCGTACCGATCATAATCTGGAAAAAGTGCGTCTCATCCAGGTTGCATACCGACGTTGCCAGCAGGCATTTGCCGTCCTTGAGCGGCACAAATGACGGGCACTCCGCATATTTGGCGTTGCCCCATTCGCCTAAGACCGACATAAATTCCCACTCAAGCAGATCCGCACTGCGGTACAGCAACAGCCGTGCGGTTTGCGTTGCGGGATGTCCCGATGCCACGACACAGTAATACACGCCGTCCATACAGCAAACCGCAGGATCGCGAAAATCCGGTCCGCCCTCAGGCGGGTAGGTCGCGATCACGGGGTTGCCCGCGTATTTTTCAAAATGCACACCGTCCTCGGATACCGCCACCGCGACAGTCGATTCCGCGGCAATGCCCGCATAGAACAGATACAGCTTCTCATCCTTGACGATCGCCGTACCCGACCAGCATCCGCCGCCGTCATACGGCAGGCTCGGCGCCAGGGCAACGGGCAGCTCCTCCCAGGTGAGGAAATCCTTTGTGCGGGCGTGTCCCCAGCACATCGGCTCCTGCCACGGGATCGGATGATGCGGCGCGTGCTGATAAAACGCGTGGTAATACCCCTTGAAATACACAAGTCCGTTGGGATCGTTCATCCATCCCGACTGCGGCTTGTAATGATAGTGAAGCGGTTTGGTGTAATCCATCTCGTTGTCTCCCTTATTGGGTGCGGTCAAGGCCTTCCTTGAAGGCTTTGCGCGACTCTGCGTCTCGGCCGAGCGCGATCTCGTGGGTGATATTGCCCGCGCCGTCATAGTCGTTGCCGTTGAACCACACCGCCGATTTGATGTTCGGGAAGCGGTTCTGCTCGAAGCAGTCGAACATCTCCGTGATCCACGCCGCCTTGCGGTTTTCGTGATCGGGATTCTGAGACGAATCCGAGCAACCGAACTCGGACAGGATCCAGCCCCATTCGCCGAAATGCGGCTCGTAATAATCGTTGAGAGCCTGATACATATCGCCGAAGCTCGTCCACTGATATTCGTCACCGAAGTTGTAGCCGGTCAGGCCCAGCATATGCACATACTTCGCGCCGGGGAAATACATCCGCAGATCGTTCCAGCTGAACATCGGGCCCGTTGCACGACCCTGCGGATTCCAGATCCAGATAAGGTATTGGTTGGCACCTTCCTCTTCAAGAATGTTGTACATTCTCTTCCAGGTTTCGGTGAAGATCTCGGTGTCGTTCATCGCGTTGGTCGCCGACCAGGTCGTCCAGTCGGAGTTCATCTCGTTGTTCACGCGGAACAGCATCGGCTTGCCGAGCTCGACAACGCTCTTGGCAAATTTGCGCAGATAGTCATCGCATTCTCCGCGATACACATCGATCATCGACGAGGTGCCGCCCATCGTGTTACTGTTGCCGTAATCGTATGCAAAGTGATAGGTGAACTGCACAATACGGCCGTCGTCATAGATCTCCCGTGCCGCCTCGACATCGAAATCGAAGCTCATCTGATCCGAATAGCTGGTAACGACTTCAAACTTATGCTCCAACTGCTTTTCAAGCACCGGATACTGGCGCTTGAGGGGATGCTGTTCAATGTTGCCGTTGACCATACCCCAGATCACGTGCTCCGTATTCATAATGCGGTCGTAAAGCGCTTGCGTATCCTCGTTCCAGCTCTCACTGCCGCCCTCGGGATAGGCGAGCGTGTCCACGGGTGCACCCTTGCTGTAAATGCTCTGATAGCTGTTGTACACATCCGCAAAATCGCGGTCGTCCACGCACTTGAACATCATATAGGTCATTTTCAGATCGTTGTAAAACACCGCGTAGGTGTAATAGCACTTGGTACCCTCAAGGCAATCCTGCAGATGCAGCTTGAGCGTGTACAGTGTGAACTGATCGTTGAAAGCCGCGCGGTTTTCAGAGAGCTTTTCAACGCGGTTTTTCGACTGATACTCGCTCGTGCCGATGAAGCGGAACAGCGCCTCCATCGCATTTTCCGTGCCGTTATAAATGCCCAGTGCATCCGTCTCATCGGATACGATCAGGGTGACCTCATCGTTTTTGTATTCCGCACGTGCCGATGCCACCGAGAAATCCGGCGTCCAGTCGGCAGGCATATCCAGAATGTAGCCGTCGGTGTAATCGACAACGCGCTTCTTGTCGCCCGAATAGTAGATCTTTTTGTTGTCCTTCACCAGCACATACTTATCGCTGGTCGTGCGGACACCGTTCTCATAGAGCTCCATCTTATCGATGTCGCCGAAGCCCTTGGTTTCGGTTGCCTTGATCAGGTTTTCGCGCACAGCGGTCAGCTCTTTCTCACTGCCCTCTTCGGTGACCGTGAGGCGGTTACCGTTATCAAGCTGTGCGGGATCCGCCTTGCCGCCCTTGTCACAAGCGGTAAAGATGCCGAGCATCATTGCCACCACGGCAAGCACGCTGATCACGCGTAAAACGGTATGTTTCATAATCGTTCCTCCTAACGCTTAGTAACGCCAGTATATCACAGTCGTTTGAAAATTGCAATCATCAAACCGGACAAAACGGCGCATATTTTGCAGAGTCCCGTTGCATACTGTCTCTATATACCATTAAGAGAGGTGCAAGCGGTATGGCGGAGAGAATCGGAGAATTTACCGTGTCCTTATCGTCGCGACCGACGGTATGGAGCAGTGCGGCGATCGTCGGCAAAAAAGAAGGCGAAGGTCCGATGGCAAAATACTTTGACACCATCGAAACCGATACGCGGATGGGACAGGATTCGTGGGAAAAAGCGGAAAGTATGTTTCAGAAAAAAGCACTGTCCTGTGCACTCAACAAAGCAGGACTCGCTCCCTCCCAACTGCAGTATTTGTTTGCAGGTGATCTGCTCAACCAATGCACGGCAAGCGCCTTCGGACTGCGGGAGAGCGGTGTACCGCTCTTAGGGCAATACGGTGCCTGCTCCACAATGGCGCAAACGCTTGCTATGGCGGCGATTTTTGTGGACAGCGGTGCGGCGGATCTGTGTGCGGCGGTGACCTCATCCCATTTTTGCTCGGCAGAGCGACAGTTCCGCTATCCCCTTGCCTACGGCGGACAGCGAACCCCCACCGCGCAGTGGACCGCAACTGCCGCAGGCTGTGCCGTTGTCGGTATGGGCGGTAAGGGCGCACACATCCGCGAGGTGTGCGCGGGACGCGTGGTGGACCTCGGGATCACCGACGCCAACAATATGGGCGCCGCCATGGCACCTGCCGCGGCGGATACGCTGTCGCGGTTTTTAGACGATACCGACACCAAACCTTCGGACTATGATCTGATCCTGACGGGTGATCTGGCGCTGTGCGGCTCACGGATGTTCCACGATCTGCTGTCCCGCAAAGGCATCGTGCTCTCGGACAACTACAATGACTGCGGTCTGATGATCTTTGACCGCGACAAGCAGGATGTCCACGCAGGCGGTTCGGGATGCGGCTGCGCGGCATCGGTGCTGTGCGGGTATGTTCTGCCCGCCCTTGAACGCGGCGAGCTTCGCAACGTGCTGTTTATGGCAACGGGCGCGCTGATGTCCACCACCTCCTCCAAACAGGGAGAAAGCATCCCCGGCATTGCGCATCTGTTGCATCTGACGGCGGAATAAGAGAAGGCGGTACTCTTAAACCTAAGTACCGCCTTCGTTTCTGTTATCCCGACACTCTGCCGTCGGTGGACACGGTGACAATGCGCCACGGGATGAATTTTCCGCTTGCCTGTAACGCACGCCTGACTGCATTTTCGATCCCGCCGCAGCACGGCACCTCCATACGGGCAACCGTCACACTTTGGATGTTGTTGTTGGCAATGATCGCCGTCAGCTTTTCGGCGTAATCCCCTTCGTCCAGCTTCGGGCAACCAATCAGCGTCATACGGTCACGCATAAAGTCGTTATGGAAATTGCCGTAAGCATACGCGGTGCAATCCGCCGCGATCAGCAAATGCGCACCGTCAAAATACGGGGCATTGACGGGCACGAGCTTGATCTGTACGGGCCATTGCTGTAAGCGGCTCGGGACAGTCGTCGCAGGAGCATCGCACACGGGAGCGCGATGGATCGCCCGCGATTGCGTCCCCGGGCATCCGCAGGGAAGCGGTGCGTGCTTGTGTTGCTTGGCGTCAAGCCCTCAAAACTCGCTTCGACCATTACGCCGTTTGGTCGCTGAAAAAACGCACCACACCAGGAACAGCGCTGTTCGCACCCGTTCCGTTTAATGCCGCGACCGCCTCGGGCAATCGCGGTGATCTTGTTCGTTTATACAACACCCTCACTCCTTACAATTACTTTTATCAGTATATGACAGCGACAACCATCTGTTGATTGACGGAGGTGTTATGCGGTGTTATAATTGAGTTAAGGCGGTGATAAGGATGCACAGTTGGAACGCAACGACCTATTTACAATTCAAAATCGAGCGAACGCGACCTGCGGTGGATCTGGCAAGTCGCATTCCGCTTGATGATCCGAAAACAGTACTTGATATTGGTTGCGGTCCCGGCAACAGCACCGCTGTTTTGCGTGAACGTTTTCCGAACGCTACGATTATTGGCATTGACAATGCACCTGATATGATTGCGAAAGCAAAAGAAGCATATCCCGATATGACCTTTTTCTGCATTGATGTAGACAAGTACATCGCCACAACTGATGAACGATTCGATGTCGTGTTTTCCAATGCGTGTTTGCAATGGTTGCCTGATCATAAGGCGGTGCTACCCAAATGGATGGGACTTGTGAAAGAGGGCGGCGTGCTTGCTGTGCAAATGCCGAACAATTACGCCGAGCCGATTCATCGGATCATCGAAGCACTGACAACGAGTGACGCTTGGCGCCCGCATTTTCACGTGATGCGTGAGAAAACGGTGTTGTCTGCTTCGGAGTATTACGACTGCTTAGTGGAAAACGCCGCCCACGTGGATCTATGGGAAACCGCGTATTATCACACGTTATCGTCGCATCAGGATTTGCTCGAATGGTACCGTGGCACAGGGCTTCGCCCATATCTGGAGCAGTTGAATGATACACAGCAAAAAGAATTTGAAGCAGATTTCCTTTCTGCCGTCAAAGAAGCGTATCCGATACAGGCAGACGGCACGATCCTATTCCGTTTTCCGAGATTGTTTTTTGTGGCTGCAAAATAAAAGAAAGGAGCACAAAATATGAACATCACCATTCGTCAGACCGTTCCCGAAGAAGCGGAAATCTTAGCAACCATTCAGAAAGCAGCTTTCAAACCGCTGTGGGAAGCGTATCACGATGAAGGCAATCCGTATCTGCGTGGTGCAGAGGATATTTTGTGCCGCTTCAATGAAAAGAACCGCTATTTCACGATTCTCTGTGACGATGAAATTGTCGGCGGCATTCTCTACCGTGTCAGCGGCAAACGCAGTCCATGGGATATTCTCGCGGATGGAGAATACTATCTTGCCCGCGTGTATGTAAAACCCGAACTGCAAGGTCGAGGCATTGCTCGCACGGCGATTAGGCTGTGTGAAAAGGAATTTCCCGATGCTGTCGCATTCTACGTCGATTTTCCAGAAGACCTCGAGAAGAATAGACGGTGTTACGAGAGCGTCGGATATCACGACACAGGCAAGCGCATCTGCATGGAAGGTGCACCGTCGCTTGCAATGTTTGAGAAACGAATAGAAAAGGATTGAACCCTATGCGAATTTCAAACGATATAGCACGTGCGTTTTTCGAACAGCACATCGACCGCTATTATGTACAATACAGTGACCTGCTGTCGCGGGAGCAATACGACGACAGCGAACAGGTGTATTTCACCGAAGATGAAAACGCTTTTCGGCAAGGTCAATGGGTGGCTGTGACCGTTACGGAAGATGCAACGGTGATTGAGCCCGTGGGCGGTCTATCGGTTCTCGACGAAGCGGTTGATTTTGCAAATCAAAAAGCAAAGCCACTGTTTTTGCGTATGGATGAAAACACGGCGGCTGAGCTTGCATCGAAGCGCCCGCTTTGCAAGGTTGAAAACGGTGAGTGGGAACACCACGGTGTGTTCGGCGCTTGCAAAGGCACTTCCGAAAAGCGTGAAACCGACATTACCGTGCGCCCGGCAACGGCTGAGGATGCCGCGTATATTCAAACGCTCCCAATTGCGGAATGGGGCAACCTGCCCGTTGTCATTCGCTTTTCGAGAAATCTCGATCAGATCCTGCTGGCCGAAAAGAACGGCGATCTTGTCGGCTATCTGGTGTATGCCTCGTCCTACGGCAACTACAACGATATTGTCAATGTACTGACACACCCCGACAAACGCGGGCAAGGCATCGGAAAAGCGCTCGTGGCGGCTCTGATTCGCTTATCCACAGAAAACGGCAAGGTTGCGTATTACGGCGAAGCGAAAACCGCCGCCTCTGCAGCCCTTGCCGCATCCATGGGATTTGAACAACTGATACCGCCCAAAGCGGTGTATACTTTTGAGCCGAGGTGAGTGTTGTGCAAACAATCTTAATTGCCGGTGGGAGTGCGAGCGGCAAAAGCACCCTCGCGGCACTTCTTGCCGAGCGGTTATCCGTCGAGCATCGCGTGGCGGTGATTGCGATGGACTCGTTTTATAAACCTGAAGCCGAGCTGCCGCTTTTCACCGTGGCAAACAGCAAGACCTATCGGGATTACAATTGCCCCGAAGCATTTGATCTTGTGCGAATGCACGAGGCGATCGCCGCCGCCAAAGCAGACCACGACATCGTGATCGTCGAGGGGCTGCTCACGCTTGATAAAGCCGTGGTATGCTGTGAAGCGGATCTGCGCGTTTTTGTCGATTGTCCTGCCGACGTGCGGTTTGCCCGTCGCATCAAACGCAATCTCTCGTGGGGACTTTCCGCCGAGGACATCATCAATGTGTACGTCGATCTGGTGCGTTACCGCCACGAGGAATATGTTGAACCAACCAAGGCAAACGCCGATCTTGTGGTGGATACCACGCACGGCACAGACGAAGCTGTGACGGTTGTTTTAAGGGGTTTACATAAGTACTGATGCATCAACGGAGTGATTTCAATGAAATTTGTATTTTTGATCGGCAATGCAGCGGTCGGGAAAATGACCGTCGGGCAGGAACTGATGAAGATCACCGATCTGCGTCTGTTTCACAACCACATGACCATCGAGCCGATCTTGGAAATCTTCGGTTACTTCCACAACGATGCCAAAAAGCGCTTGCGTGAGGTGATCTTTGAAGAATTTGCCAAGAGCGATAACTACGGCATGATCTTCACCTATGTGTGGGCGTTCGATCAACCGTCGTGTTGGGAGTTCGTCGAACATGTCAAAAGTATCTTTGAGCCTTACGGCACGGAGTTTTATTATGTCGAACTGATCGCTCCGCGTGAGGTGCGCCTTGAACGCAACAAAACGGAGCATCGTCTGATGTATAAGCCGTCAAAGCGTGACACCGTGCGTTCCGATGAACGTCTTATTCACGATGATACGCACTATCGCTTGGAAAGCTATGAGGGCGAGATCCCGTTTGACAATTATCTGCGCATATACAACGCCGATCTTGCTCCCGATGTGGTGGCACAGATGATTAAAGAGAAATTTGATCTGTAAAAAACAAAGGAGCGCTTTATGGATATTACCTTTCGCTACGACGATGGCGTATTCAATTACCGCGCCTGTGCGGTGATTGTACATAATGATCACATATTGGCGATGCGCGATGGACGGTCACCGTATTATTATCTGCCCGGCGGTCGTGTGCAATTGCACGAAACCGCCGAAGCGGCCGTCCTGCGTGAATTAAAAGAAGAACTCGACATTGATGCCGCTATCACTCGTGCATTATGGTTCAACCAAGGATTTTTCAAAGAAGAAGTATCGGGCGATGCGTATCACGAAATCTGCCTGTATTACCTTGTGGATGTGTCCGCGACTGACCTGTTATCACGCGGCGAAAGCTTTGTTTGTCACGACGGCGGCAAAGAACTACAATTTGAATGGTTACCGTTTGATGCCTTGAAATCCACCTATTTCTATCCGTTGTTTTTGAAAGATAAAATCTTTCACTTACCCGATACATTGACAATTCTGGAAGAACACGAGTAATGAATACGGAGGGATAACGATGAAAACGGTGCTTGTGACAGGCGGAACAGTGTTTGTCAGTCGCTATGTAGCAGAGTATTACGTGCGGCAAGGGGATGAAGTCTATGTCCTCAACCGTGGCACTCGTCCGCAAAGTGATGGTGTGATTCATATTAACGCCGATCGTCATGCGCTGGGTGATATGCTTAAAGGGCAGCATTTTGATGTGGTGATCGATGTTGCTGCCTATAACGCTGACGATATTCACCACTTGCTCGATGCGCTCGGCGGCTTTGACGATTACATCTTCATCAGTTCCAGCTCCGTCTATCCCGAAACCTTGTCGCAACCGTTCACCGAAGAACAGCCCATCGGTGAAAACCGCATTTGGGGAGTTTACGGACTTCGCAAGGTTGAAGCGGAAAAAGCACTACAATCCCGTGTGCCGCATGCGTATATTCTTCGCCCACCGTATTTGTACGGACCGATGAACAATGTTTACCGCGAAGCATTTGTGTTCGACTGCGCGATGCAAGACCGCCCGTTTTATCTGCCGCGTGACGGTGAGATGCCGCTTCAGTTTTTCTACATTGACGATCTGTGCCGTTTTATGGATGTGCTTCTTACAACGCATCCCGAAGAAACAGTTTATAATGTCGGCAACCCCGATACGGTGTCGGTCAAAGAATGGGTAACGCTGTGTTATCAGGCGGCAGGTAAAACCGCTTCGTTTGTAAATGTGTATAACGACGGCAACGTGCGGGACTATTTCTGCTTTTATGATTATGCTTACACGCTCGATGTACAGCGACAAATCGCGCTGATGCCGCATACCACACCGCTTCTTGAGGGACTTCGCAAAGCATACGAGCGGTATACCACCCACCCCGAAGAGGTAAACAAAAAGCCGCTTATGGCATTTATTGATGAACATTTAATGTAAAGGAGTGCCTGCGTATGATTTGCAAAGCAACTATAAACGATGCACTGATCGTTGCACAGCTTGCCGCTAAATTATGGCCGCATCATACAGCAGAAGAAATGCTGGCTGATTTTGAGGAAACGATTCAAAATGAAACCTGCGCCGTGTTTCTCTGCTATAACAACAATGTCCCCATCGGCTTTGCACAGTGTGGACTTCGTCACGACTATGTCGAAGGGACAAGCACCAGCCCTGTCGGATATTTAGAAGGCATTTATGTAGATCCACCCTATCGCAAACACGGCTATGCAAAACGCTTACTTACCGCTTGTGAAGCATGGGCAAAGGAACAAGGTTGCACGGAATTTGCCAGTGACTGTGAACTGCACAATACTGACAGCTTGCAATTCCATTTGAACGTTGGCTTTGAAGAAGCCAACCGAATAATTTGTTTTAGAAAGACATTGTGATACATTCAAAGGTTGAACATATAAAGGAGTTCGCTATGACATACACCTATATCGACTATATGCCTGACTTTGAGACCATTATTGATTCGTGGCTCGATGAAGACGCGGCATATTATACCGGCTTTGAAGATGGCTTTGCAGTATACTACAATTATTGGGCAAAGGATCCAAACACGGTTTTGGGCGAAAATTTTTGGATGAAAATCATTTTGGAAAATAGTGTTCCGATCGGTGTTGTCGTGCTCAGCCTTGCCGACGATACGGTCGATTTCTTGGAATTATTGATTGATCCAACAAAGCGCGGACAAGGGATCGGAACTGCGGTGATTGGCGATGTGCTCAAAAACAGTAAAGACATTCTCGGACGTGTCATTGATCGTGCCGAGGCGTGTATTTACCCGAGCAATGTGCCCTCACAAAAAGCGTTTGAAAAAGCGGGATTTCAATTTGACCACACCCATCCAGACGGGGATATATGGTACTATACATACAAAGCGAAGTGATATTATGCTCATTCTATCATCGTGCGATTTTCGCAACGACAATGCAAAACGCATTATTATTGACAATTTACCGAAAACCATTGGAAGTTGTCGTGTGCTGTTTATTCCCAACGAAAAGGCAACACACGAGAGCATTGTCAGCGGCAAGTATCATCGACGGTTGGCAGAGTTTGGATTTCTCGAAGATCACGTGACGGTGTTTGATCACACATGTCCCGATGTGTTTCGCAATCTCGGTATTGATCTGATTTACATTAGCGGCGGCAACACCTTTGCCACGCTGCAAAAGCTGAGAGATACCGGCTTTGATAAAGATATCATCCGCTATGTTCATAATGGCGTAACCTATATCGGCGGTAGTGCAGGCGCACATATTGTGTCCAAAGACGTTGCACATGTTGCCGCATTTGATGATGTGCCGGATGGTGTGACGGATTTCAGCGGACTTGGTTTGTTTGACGGTGTATTGATCTGCCACTACACATCCGAGCGTGAAGCCTATTTTAAACAATTGCAGGTAGACAGCACTTGTCCCGTATATGCGTTGACCGATGATGAAACGGTAATTGTTCAGATGAGTTCGAAAGCGACACTTGCAACGCCAACATTAGCACATAAGAAACAAGCACTGGATATGATTGCTGAATTTGAAGAATACGGTTCACCTATCAACGGCGATGGCTTTTTATCGGACTTTCTGCGCGACTCGTCCTATGAAGCGTGGATAGAGCAGCTTGAAGCCGCATCAGATCCTGCAACTTGTCCCAACGGTCAAGCACCGGCTTTGACCTATTTCGGCATACGCGAAAGCGACGGCCGTATTGTTGGTATGATCGATCTGCGTTTGGAACTGAACAACCACCTCCGCACTCACGGCGGGCATATCGGCTATGCCGTTCGCCCGACCGAACACGGAAAGCATTATGCCACCGATATGCTCAAAGCGGCATTGTCGATCTACAAGGAACACGGCATAGCTGAACTGTTAGTGATTTGCAGTAAAGATAACATCGCCTCTGCCAAAGTGATCACCAACTGCGGCGGCATTTTGAAAGATGAGATTTACAGTGACATCTATCACGAGGTGTTACAACGATATACTATTCATATTGAGGAGTTTCTGCAAACAAAGGAAGGATAAGTGCTGTATGGTACATCTGCACGAGATTACAAAAGAAAACCTCAATGCTGTTCTGGAACTGAAAACCAAAAAAGAGCAAGAAACGTATGTATCCACGGTGGCGCATTCGCTTGCACAGGCGTGGGTGTATCGTGACACGGCGTATCCCTTTGCGGTTTATGATGACGATGTGCTTATCGGCTTTGTGATGATGGGCTTTTATGAATCAAAACAACAATATACGCTATGGAAATTGCTGATTGACGAGCGGTATCAACATCGTGGTTACGGCAGACAAACCGTAGAGCTTGCAAAGCAGTATCTGATCGACACCTTTAATATTATGGAAATCTATTTAGGTGTTTACGAAGATAATGAAACGGCCATCCGTTTATATCAATCCGCAGGGTTTACCGCAACAGGCGAAACAGACGGAAAGCAGATCGAAATGAAATGGAACTTTCCCAAATAACAGAAAACCTCCGATCACGAGAGTCCATTCTCACGGTCGGAGGTTTTATCTGACAGCCAACGGTGTATACGAACTCCGATCAACGAGCAGGCGTTTGCGGACGCATCTGTTTCAACCGCCCTATGTATAAAAAACAAGCATCTCTTCACAAAGAACGAGATGCTTGCTTTTTTTATATTCGTTTTAGTCCTCTATGGAATACCACTACTCTCAAACCCTCTTGCACATCGGCTCACCTTTGTTTTTTTGCAAAGCATAGTGGGAATCCGTCACCGCATACCCAACCGAATCGGTTCCGACGTCCAAACCTAAAAAATACGGAGAATACGTTTTTTTCATCTTGACATCCCGCCCCTTTGGTGATATGATAACAATGTCGATAGTCCTCTATCGAATTACACTACGAGTTCAAATAAAAATCTTTTCAAATCGTCGGTTTATCCGACCTCACAGTGTGTGAGCTCAAAGACTCCGAATGATCGGGGTCTTTTTTATTAGTATATCTCTTCCAACCGATCTTTTCAATAAGACATTTCAAATTGCTTTTAAGGTGTCGCATTTCTGCACACCTCGGTACTCGCCGCTGCTTTGCACGGCCGTGGTGTATACGAACTCCGAAAGAGGTGAGCGGTATGCGACAGACGGATTATCCGACACTTTATCAGACGATCAATGCCCTTTTACGCGATCTCACGCCGCTGACCGTGGACTGCGGGGTGCTGTGCGGCGGTGCGTGCTGTAAAGGCGATGACAAAACAGGAATGCGGCTGTTTCCCCACGAGGAAACCACGTTGCCCGTCATCGAAGAAAACGGCGTGCGCCTTGCGGTGTGCAACGGTACCTGTGACCGTGAAACACGCCCGCTTGCCTGCCGCATCTTTCCGTTCTTTCCGACGGTTGACGAGGACGGCGAGATCTTTGTCGAAGCCGATGACCGCGCACGGCGACTGTGCCCGCTCATTGTCCACAGTGACGAGCTGAAATTTGATCCGCGCTTTTTCAAGGCGCTCAAAAAGGTCGGCAAGCTGCTTGTCAAGGACCCCGAATGCCGTGCTTTTCTGGAAGAAACCACTGCCGAAATCGACACCTACCGTGCGTTTTTGGGAGAATAAGGAGAATGCTGTATGTCACGATGCGAATATTGCGCCTACTACACCTACGATGAATACGAGGACTGGTATGTGTGCGAAATGGATCTGGATGAAGATGAAATGGTGCGCTTTCTGAGCGGACACACCAAAGAATGTCCGTATTTCCGCGACGGCGACGAATACGCCATCGCCCGCAAGCAATAAATACGCAAAACGGTGGGATCCCGAAAGGAATCCCACCGCTTTTTATTGTCTCTTACCGTTAATTGACCATCTTGTCAAGGAAGATGCGGGTATCGATCGTGTTGATCTTGCCATCGCCGTTGGCATCACCGATAAGGATCTGCTCGTCGGTGTAGTCCACTGCCTTGACATTGTACTTGAGCAGGCTGCGCAGGTCATCCGAGCTGAGCACGTCGTCGCCCGTCACATCACCCTTGCACATCACAAGCGCATCACCATTGTACAGCTCGCCCGTGCCGATGTACTTGACGGTGCCGTTGGTCAACTCAGCAGCGGTGTAGGTGTTGACACCTGTCAGCACAACCCACAGCTCAGCGGCTTGCGTTTCGATGCCCACTGCCGAGCCGGCGTTGAGCGTGACATCGGCGAGTTCTATGCAACTGACGTTATTGTCGGTGTACACTGTGACCGTCTGTGCAAGCTCGCCCGACAGCTTAGTGTCGTTTTCGGTAACGTATATCGTATCCGTGCTCGACACATACTTGGCAGCGCCGTCAACCGTCAGCGTAAAGGCATCTTTCGATTCTTCGCGCTCCTGACGACCCACATCATGCGAATTGCTGCGGATCTTCAAGATATAGTTCACGTCGTTCGTCAACGCGTTTTTCGGATTGGTACCGAGGCTGTCGGCAAGCGTTTGGATCGCATTGATCGCGGTCAGCGTCTGCGCAGATTCGACACCGTTGAGACGGATCGCCAGATCGGCATTGTTGATCGCCGCAAGAAGCGTATCGTAGTTCGTTTGATTGACCGCGCTCAATTCCAGCATTTTTGCCGCTCTGGCAGTCATCGTCTTCGTCAGATAAACACGCACCGCTCTCGCCGCATTGCCCGTCGGCGTCACAGCAGGTTCGCTCCAGATGGTGTCCGCGTAATGCTCGATCACACCGAAGTGTGCCACACCGTCCGCGCCCGCTTGACGAATCTGACGGATCCAATCCAATTCGAGTTCTTCGTTTTGGTATCCCACAGACAAGCCCGTACTCACAAAGCGTTCGCTGTTTTGCTCCACCAACGTCGGTGTCACATAACCGGGGATGTGATAACCGTACGCCATCGGATAAATGTTATCGATGTAACCGTTGCCGAGCCATACGCTTACGTCTTGCAGGTCGCTTCTGAGTGCCGATCCGGGATCGGGTTGCGGCGACGTGGTCAAGCAGGCTTCGGGATATTTCGTGTCGAGCAGGTTACGCATCTCACCGATAAGGCTGGTGATGTAATCAGCGCGGAATTGCACCCAGTCTGCATTCTTCCAATTTTCCGTCAGCGTCAGGTCGGTGTCCTTGTAAGCTGTATACTTCTTTTTGAACGCTGCCACGGTATCGGAGTCATAACCGAATTCATGGATACCGTCGTTGGGATGGCGGAAATAGTCAAGCTGGAAGCTGTAGGGATCGTAGTTCGCGCACACGTAATCCAGCAGGTTCAACAAGAGTTGACGTACACCGGTGTTGCCGGGGTTGAGCCAGAAACGCGTGAGCTTCTTATCGACCGAACCGGAACGGTAGGTGCCGTCGTGTGCCACGTTCAACCAGTTATAATACTTCGAAGAGCTACCGTTCTTTTTGATGTCATTTTCAATAGTATAGCCGATACCGTACGTATGGAAATCGTCGCTGTTCGACACGTTATGGCGTTCATAACCGACATACAGCACCTGCCACCAAACGTGACATTCGATGTCGTACTCCTCGCAGATCTCGATCGTGCGTTTCAACATATCATACGGCTCGGTGAGCTTGCTGTTCAGACCGTAAAGATCCGACGAGCCGCATTTCACATTTGTCGGCACCAAATAGGGGTTTTGGCTGAACCAAAGGCCGTTGTAGCCTGCCGTGGAAGGAACGGGGAAAATCGTGCAGGAATTGTAGAACGCTTCGACAAAGAGCTGGTTGTAGCCGAGCTGCTTAAAGTTCTTCACATTCGCTTCGATATGTGCGTCAAGCTCTTCTGCCGACAGTTGCTCACGCGTGTTTTCCAGCGGACGCCACCACAAGGCACGCATTTCCACGTCGCGCTTTTCAAGCTCAAGATCGCGCATTTCTTCGTAATTCTGATAAAGCGTTGCCATATACGGTTCCATTTCTTCGATCGTGGTCATCGATTGCACCGCATCGGCGATCGCCGCAATGTTGTTATACAGCTCTTGCAAGCGCGCCGTATTGACAAGTTCAAACTTCGTCTTGGCATCGTTCAAAATCGTTGCCGCCGAATAGTCATAGGTCTCGGTCACGGTGGCATCGGTCGTACCCGCCATCAGGCGCGCGGCACGCTTTGCCGCCGCCACGTCATAGCGAAAGTAGATGTCATTGTTGCCCATGTTCACAATGGCGCCGGGAGCGGCAAACTCTTTGAACAACATCGCCGCATTGCAAGACAGTTCACCGCTGTCCGTAATCGGAGTGCCGCTGAGCACGATACCGAAATAGCCCGTGGGAATCTCGATTTCTTTACCGCCCAATTTCACCACGTATCCGAGGTGGTTTGCCACGCCGTCGTTGCCCGTGCCCGTCGCTTTGCAAAGCACGGTGGTGGTCCACTGCGTCGCTTTAGTGGGCGTTTTACCGCCTTCCACGATTTCAAGTGCCTGCGATTTGCCGATTTTAAACGCGGCAGATGCATCGGTAAACTTGGAGTCAGCGGTGGTTTTGTAAACGTAATAAACGCCGCCGGAAAGTCGGATATAGTCGCCGACCTGCACATTCTTCTTCAGATTCTGATGATACGTATCAAAGCCGGACAACACGTAGCCGCCTTCGGGGATCTTCATATTGCCCGCCGACGACACTTCGGTAACAATGCCGTATTGGTTGACCGCTACCTCGTAGCCGTACGCGTTGGTGCAGGTGTAACCCGCGCCGTAGGCATCATACAGCTTTTTGCACCACTCATAGCTATACAACCAGCTGGCTTCGGAGTTGCGCAGGTCAAATCCGCTCTCAAATTTAATGAGCGTGTTTTCACCGCGGTTTTTGTTGACGCCGGTAATGGCATCACCCACGATGTACTTATGACCCTCATAGCTCTCCGTCAGCGTGATGTCCGCCGCCGAAGCCGTCAGCGACATCATCGGCAACGCGCCGCACAGAATGCACAGCGCCGCGAACAATGCCACGAGCTTGTTCATCTTCATAGTTTTCTTCCTCCCTATACGCATAAGTATAGTTATACAATATTAGTATACTATGCTACTCCCGATTTTGCAAGGGTAATCCCCAAATTTGTACAAATTCACAAAAGGCTCAATTTCCTCTTGCCATAGCGCATCGGTATATAGTATACTATACGAGATAGGCAATCAAAACCGTGCGGTGATCCCGCACTTGAAAGGTGGCACTTTTTATGAACGCAACCGCTTTAAAATCAGCCGTGGCAAACGGCACCTATGACCGTCTGTTTGTAACCCTTTACGGGGAAGACCGGCTGGCAACGCAAAAAGCACGCTATGCCGAAGCGATCGACGGCTTTGTCGAGACCTTCGGTGACCGTGAAGACCTGCGCCTGTTCTCCGCTCCCGGCCGCACCGAGATCGGCGGCAACCACACCGACCATAACCACGGCCGCGTGCTGGCAGGCAGTGTCAATCTCGACGTGATCGCCGTTGTTGCACCCCGTGACGATACGACCGTGCAGGTGAAATCGGCAGGCTATCCGATGGACATCATCGACATCACCGACCTGACCGTTCACGAGGAAGAAATCAACAGATCCGCTTCGCTCATTCGCGGCACGGTCGCGCGCTTTGCTCAGCGTGGCTACGGCATCGGCGGCTTTGATGCGTACACGACCTCCAATGTGCTCAAAGGCTCGGGTCTGTCCTCCTCGGCGGCGTTCGAGGTGCTTATCGGCACCATTCTCAACCATCTGTACGCCGATGCGGCGGTGTCCGCTGTGGAGATCGCGCAGATCGCACAGTTTGCCGAAAACCAATTCTTCGGTAAGCCCAGCGGCCTGATGGATCAGATGGCAAGCTCGGTCGGCGGCATCGTGACGATCGATTTTGCCGATACCGACAACCCTGTTATCGAGGCCGTGCCGTTTGACTTCGCGGCGTGCGGCTACAAGCTGTGCATCGTCGATGTCGGCGGTGACCACGCCGACCTGACCCACGAATACGCCGCTGTCCCCGCCGAGATGAAGGCGATGGCCGCCGATCTGGGCCGTCCGTTCCTGCGCGGCGCGTATATGGAGCAGCTCATTGCCTCCATCCCCGACCTGCGCAAAAAGCACGGTGACCGCGCGGTGCTCCGTGCGTTCCACTTTCTCAAGGAAAACGACCGTGTCACCGCCCAGGTGGCGGCACTCAAAGCGGGCGATTTCGACGAGTTCAAGCGTCTGATCATCGAATCGGGTCACTCGTCCTACGAATACCTGCAAAATGTCTACGCGGTGTGCGATGTGAAGGAACAGAGTATGTCGCTTGCTCTGTCGCTGGCACAGCATCTGCTTGACGGTTGCGGCGCGTGGCGTGTGCACGGCGGCGGCTTCGGCGGCACGACACAGAACTTCGTTCCCGCGGACAAGTTAGACAGCTTTATTGCCACGATGGAATTCGTGTTCGGCAAGGGTCACTGCCACGTGCTGAGCATCCGTCCCTACGGCGGCATCTGCCTTGATGCGATGCTGTAACAGGTGACCGCTATGAAGAGACTTATCGTATCCCTTGTGCTGACCGTCAGCCTGCTGATCGGCAGCATCCTCCCCGTTGCGGCGTTCACGCCGACCGATGTGAATGTCTCCGCCGAAGCGGCATTGCTTGCCGATCTCGGCCGCGACACTGTGGTGTTTGAGAAAAACGCCGACGCGAAAATGTATCCCGCGTCGCTGACGAAAATTATGACGGCGGTCGTCGTGATGGACGAGTGCGCCGATCCCGCTTCCGTATCGGTCGAGGCAACCTTTGACGCACTTGATCCGCTGTACGGCACCGATTCGTCCATCTTCGGTCTGGAGATGGGCGAAGTGATGAACGCCTACGATCTGCTGGCGCTGATGATGATCCAGTCGGCAAACGATGCCGCCAATGTGCTTGCTTACCATTTCGGCGGTGAGGATATCGACGCGTTCATCGCCAAGATGAATCAGAAGGCCGCCGACCTCGGGCTGACGAACACGCATTACGTCAATGCGCACGGTCTGCACGACAGCGATCACTACACCACCGCCCGCGATCTGTACACGCTCACCAAATATGCGCTTGAAAAACCGATGTTCCGCGACATCGTGACCTCGCTGTACTACGAAGCACCCGAAACCAACGTGCATTGGGAGCAGGTCGTGGAAACCACCGTGTTTTTGCAGGATCCCGACGAAGAAGAGTACTATTATGAATATGCCAAGGGTGT
This sequence comes from Oscillospiraceae bacterium, assembly GCA_015065805.1. Taxonomy (GTDB): domain Bacteria; phylum Bacillota; class Clostridia; order Oscillospirales; family Acutalibacteraceae; genus RGIG1959. Next base: position 21,573 of record SVPN01000014.1, read on the forward strand.
GAAGACCGGCTACACCGACCCCGCGGGCCGTTGCCTCGTTTCCACCGCCGAAAAGGACGGCACCACCTATCTGTGCGTGTTGCTCAAGTGCCCCGTGGAGGATGCGGACGGCAACTATGTTCGTGAGGAATTCGGCGTTTCCAAGGGCTTGTATGAATGGGCGTTCAACACGCTCGAATACCGCGCCGTCAATGACACCGCAAGCACGGTCGGTCATCAGAACGTGCTGTACGGCAAGGACACTGAGCAGGTCGCCGTGCATCTGAACGGCACACTGGAAAGTATTGTTGAAAAGGCATACACGACCGATCAGGCACAGGTGCAGGTGACCTTTGACGCCGAAGCGGTGGAAGCCCCCATCGTGAAAGGACAGAAGTTAGGCACCGCGACTGTCAGCGCTTACGGCAAGGAGATCGGCACAGTGGAGGTTGTCGCTGCGACCGATGTGCAAAAGGACGGCTGGAAGGTATTCGCCGCCGGGGTGAAGTCTTTTTTCTCCCTGACGATCGTGAAGGTCGTGTTGTGGATCCTCGGCATACTCGTACTGTTGTTTATGCTGTTCGTGCTGTATTGCTTCTGGTGTCGCGCGCGTAACCGCCGTCGCCGCAAGCGTCGTGCCGAAGAGCGTCGCCGCCGCGCCGAACAGGCAAACCGTAACCCCTTTGATGTAGAAAACAAATAAGGGTTTTGATAACAAACCACGCAATCAAAAAAACGGCTGTCACGCGACAGCCGTTTTTATTTTATTCCAATATACAAACCGCATGGGCGGCGATGCCTTCCAGAGCTCCTGTGAAGCCGAGTCCCTCCTCGGTGGTCGCTTTCAGATTGACACGCGAGACATCGATCTCACACGCATCCGCGATCACCGTGCGCATCGTATCGATATGCGGGCGAAGCTTCGGCTTTTGCGCGAGCACCGTCGCGTCGATATTACCAACCGTGTAGCCCGCTTCGTGAATACGGGCGATCACCTCGCGCAAAAGGGCAATACTGTCAGCACCCTTGAAGCGTTCGTCCGTATCGGGGAACAGCTTGCCGATGTCACCCATCGCCGCCGCGCCTAAAAGGGCATCCATAATCGCGTGGGTCAGCACATCCGCATCCGAATGCCCGAGGAGTCCCAGCTCAAACGGGATCTCCACGCCGCCGATGATGCATTTTCGTCCTTCTACCAGTCGGTGAACATCATAACCGTGTCCGATGTGCATACCGCCCACTCCTCTCTTTTGCAAAAACGCCGTTGCCACGGCAATATCCTCCGGGGTCGTGATCTTGATGTTTTCATAAGAGGCTTCGCAAAGCGTCACCTTCGCCCCGATATACTCGACAAGCTGACAGTCGTCTGTCAGGTCAAGTCCTGCCGCCGCGACCGCCTCCATCGCCTGCCTGTACAGCGGCAGAGAGAACACCTGCGGTGTCTGCACCTGCCACAACGAGGCGCGGTCGGGTGTGGCGACAACGATGCCGTCGGCATCGGTCTGCTTGATGGTATCCTTTACCCGTACCGCCGCCGATGCCGCTCCTGTTTCCTGCGCGACGGCGATCACGCGATCGATCTCCTCGGGCGTGATCAGCGGTCGCGCACCGTCGGCAATCGCCACCACCGTCGTTTCGGCAGGCACCGCCGCGATGCCGTTTGCCACCGAGCGCTGGCGCGTGTCCCCGCCCGTCACAAATACACACGGCTTGGATAAGCGTTCCCCGAGCGGCGCGAATACAGGAATATCCTGCTCACGTGTCACCACAACGATCGCTTTGACGGCAGAGCGGTCAAATACCTTAAGCGTATGCGCTAAAACGGGTTCTCCGCAAAGCGGAATCAACAATTTGGGTTGTCCCATACGGGTGGAGCTTCCCGCCGCCACGATGACGGCCGTTACAAATTCGGACATTGTTATCCCTCTTTTTCAAAAAAGGTGCCGTGTTAAAGAATTGCAACACAATTTCTTTAACACGGCACCCTTTTACGGTTCTCAGCTTTCTTCCGAAGACTCCGCAGGAGCCGCCGCCTTCTTGGGCGCATTGGTGCGGAGCATCTGACGCGCCTGACGGATCTCCGACAGACGGCCGACAAGCGCTTCCTCGGAACGACGCATCACGTCGTCGGCAAAGTCGCTGGCACCCTTGCACATCTCGCGGGATTTCTGCTGCGCACGGGTGAGCATTTCCTCCGCACGCTGCTGTGCCTGACGGAAGATCTCCTCCTGCGCGATCATTGCCTGCGCGCGCTCCTCCGCCTTGCGGACGATGGCTTCCGCCTCACGCTTGGCACCCGCCACGATCTCCGCGCGGTCCGCCACAACGGTCTGCGCCTGACGGATCTCGGAGGGCAGGTTGGCACGGATATCGTCCACGATGTCACGCAGGCGATCTGCCTCGATCATGCACTTACCGCCCGACAGCGGCACATCCCATGCCTTGTCCACCATATCATCAATTTGAGTCAACAATTCTTCTACGTTCATTGCTTTAACCGTCCTTTCCAAATTTCTCGGTAATATCCTGAAGAATGCACGCAGGGACAAACTTCGACACATCTTCGCCGTATGCCGCCACCTGCTTAACGAGACTCGACGACAGATACATCTTATCGTCGGTCGCTGTGAGAAACACCGTTTCCAGCTCCTCATTGAGCTGTCGGTTGGTCAGCGCCATCTGGAATTCGTATTCGAAATCGGACAGGGCGCGAAGTCCCTTGACGATCACGGTTGCACCTTGCTGTCGGGCATACGCCGCTAACAGACCGTCATAGCTGTCCACCGTCACGTTTTCCAGATGTGCTGTGGAACGGCGGAGCATATCCACCCGCTGTTCCGTGGTAAACAAAGGTGTTTTGGAGGCATTGACCATCACCACCACGATCACCTTGTCAAACAAAGCCGCGGCGCGTTCAATAATATCCAGATGACCGTTGGTCACGGGATCAAAGCTGCCGGGGCATACCACCGTTTTCATTCTATCGCTTCCTTTTTGCACCGATAGATCCATACTTGCGTTTTGCCGTACCGCTTCTCTTTTTCGAGCACGAGCGACATCTCTTTGCCGTCCACCCGTTCGGGCAACGGTGTTACAATGTCGGTCTCGCACACGACCGCGCCGCCGTCCTTCATCAATGCCGCTACCTGCGGCAACAGCGAAGGAAGAAGTCCCGCGCGGTAGGGCGGGTCAAGAAACGCGATGTCAAAGCGCTCTGAGGTGCGGGCGCAAAACGCGATCGCGTCGGTGTTGGCAATGCGCATCTGCGCGTCCAGCTTCGCACCGCGGGCATTGGCTTTCACCACCTCGCAGGCATCCTTACTGCTGTCCACGAAGACGGCAAATGCCGCGCCGCGGCTGAGAGCTTCGAGTCCCATTTGTCCCGAGCCCGCAAACAGATCCAGCACCGTGCGTCCTTCGATCTCGAATTGCAGAATGCTGAACACCGACTCCTTCACACGTTCGGTCGTGGGACGGGTCGTGTCCTCACCGGGCAAGGTCTGCAGGCGATACCCGCGCGCCTTTCCCGTGACAATGCGCATCATAGATCTTCACACCTTTCCTCATTATCCCACGTTTTTGTGCCGCTGTCAAGCGTTTTGCAATTTTTTATCGCGTTCCAGGCTGGCTTTTGCCGCTTCCTGCACCGCTTTTTCAAAGCCTGCGCTCTGCAACGCACACACGCCTTCGATCGTTGTGCCCGCAGGGGAGCACACGCTGTCGATCAATTCGCGCGGATGCTCGCCCGCTTCCTGCAGGAGCTTTGCCGTGCCGAGCACCGCCTGCGTCACGATCTGAAGAGCGGTCTCCTTGGGGATCCCGCCGCGCACACCCGCCGTAGCGAGGGCATCCATATACAATAAGGTGTAGGCAGGTGAACATCCCGCCAGCACCGAAAAGATGCCGAACTGCTCCTCCGCAAGCGGCACGACCGTGCCGACCGATTCAAAAATATCGTACACGGTTTCCACGTGGCTTTGCGTAACAAGCGCATTGGAGCAATACGCCGTGACCGCCTCCCCGACACGTGCGGCAATGTTGGGCATCACGCGCACCATCGGGACATCCCCGATCAGGTCGGTGATGCTTTGCAGGGTCTTGCCCGCCGCAATGGAGATCACCAGCGGCTTTTGCACCTGCATCAACGTGCGAAGCGGCGGCAACGCCGACGCGAACACCTGCGGCTTGATGGCAAGCACCACGGTCTGCGCTTCCTCGCAAAGCTGTTCTGCCGTGTAGCACACGGCAACGCCGAGCTCCTCTTTGAGCGCAAAGGTTTTTTGCTGGTCTACATCGAAGCATCCGATAGCGGACGCAGGGATTCCGTTTGCAACCATTCCGCGGATGATCGCCGACGCCATATTGCCGGCACCGAGAAAACCGATTTTCATAGTCTTCGCTCCTTTATTTATACATATATATCATTATAACACGCCGTGTCCGTGATTACTACCCTTTTTTGACGGCATTGCAAAAAAATCGAAAAAAATCAAGTTTTTTGAAAAAAACTGTTGACAAACCGCATTCTCTGTGGTATTCTTTATTTGTAATCAGTACAAACTTGTAAACGATACAAAAGGAGGTGCGGTGATGGTCCACGATCACGCCAAGCGGTTGCAGGAACACGGCGTCCGCCCGACGGCACAACGCTTAGCGGTGTATGATTACCTGCTCACTCACCGCACGCACCCGTCCGCTGACGCGATTTACGAAGCGCTTTTGCCGCAATATCCCAGCTTTTCCCGCACCACGATCTACAACTCCCTCAAAGCACTGATGCAGGCGGGGCTGATCCGCGTGGTCACCATCGACCCGCTGGAGCAGCATTTCGACGGCGACGCCGCCGACCACGGGCACTGCCGCTGTGAGCGATGCGGTCAGCTGTTTGATTTTGCGTTTCCCTCAGCGCACGTAGCGCAGTTTGTTCCCGACGGTTTTTCCGTCACCAGGCAGGATGTGTTCTTCACGGGACTTTGCAGATCCTGCCGCGAATCCGTCTGAACCGGCATTATGCCGATTCCGTTATACAGTCAATATTTTATATTTCTTAGGAGGAAATGATTTATGAAAAAGTTTGTTTGTTCTGTTTGCGGTTATGTCCACACGGGTGACGAACCCCCTGCAAAGTGCCCGACCTGCGGTGTCCCCGCTTCCAAGTTCAACGAGATGGCGGAAGACGCGAAGCTTGCCGCAGAGCACGAGTTCGGCATCTATGAGAAGACGGTTGCCAACAACCCCGACATCAGCGCTGAGGACAAAGCGTATATCTTTGAGCAGCTGATGGCAAACTTCAACGGCGAATGCAGCGAAGTCGGTATGTACCTGTGCATGGCGCGCATCGCGCATCGCGAGGGCTATCCCGAGATCGGTCTGTACTGGGAAAAGGCCGCCTACGAAGAGGCTGAGCACGCGGCGAAGTTCGCAGAACTCCTGGGTTCGGCTCTTGAATCCAATATGACCGCTTCCACGAAGGCAAACCTCGCCTGGCGTGTGGATTGTGAATTCGGCGCCACGCAGGGCAAGACCGATCTTGCGCTCTGCGCGAAGAAGAACGGTCTGGACGCCATTCACGACACCGTGCACGAGATGGCGCGCGACGAAGCCCGCCACGGCAAGGCACTGAAGGGTCTCCTCGAGAGATATTTCAAATAAGATTGCCCATCGTAGGGCGGTGCCTTGGTGCCGCCGTGAAGTCTGCACAAATCTTGCGGCGGGAGTAAAACCCCCGCCCTACAACGCCGATTCAAATTTCTACAACCATCCACCCCGCCTGTTCGCAGGCGGGGGCTTGTGTTTTAAAACAAGGTTTCAGGACACCCACCAAAATGTATGGATGTCCTTCCTCTTTTAATGAAACTTGATAATTATATGTGCTTGTGGTATAATAGTACATATAAACGACAACATTTGTTTTGTGTCGAACGGAACGGCACGGGAGTCCTTGCCTACCTGAAATAATGAGATGGTTCAAAGCCATGACAACGAATGAGTACATCCGTGCCGTCAAAGCAGGCGTGTTGCAGCCGTTTCATCAAAAGCTATGGCAGAAATCCTATTATGACCATATCGCAAGAAGCGATGAAGACTTTGAGCAAACATAGCTATACATCGAGAACAATCCGCAACAACGACTGATTGATATCGAGAATATGCACAAGAAAAGGGCAAACTCTTGTTTGTGACCCGTGCTGTTTTGCATTGGAAAGGAGACGATTGGTATGATCCCCCGTATTTTTACAACGGTCACCGCTTTTGTTCTGATTCTCACGATGCTTGTCGGCTGCCGCACACAAGGTAACGATGCTTTTACCGTTACCCCCGAGCAAGCGAAGCAGATCGCTCTTGAGGATGCAGGGCTGACCGCCGAGCAGGTTACGTGGTTGCGCACAGAGCCCGACCGCGAGGACGGCAGGGTCGTTTATGATGTGTCCTTCCGCCACGGTGACACCGAATACGAATACTTGATTGATGCCGTTACAGGTGCGATCACGGAAGCTGACCGTGACAAGGACGGCCTGTTCTGAAAATGATCTGCCGTTAAAGATGTCAATCACAATTTCAATGATTACACTGAAATTGCGCGGGGCGCGATGAAATGAAACCCACCCACCCGCCGTCAAGGCGGATTTCGTTGAAAAGAACCCACACTTGTCGTAGACAAATGTGGGTTCTTTTGTGCGAAAGAGCGACTAAAAGTAGTATAAGTAGGGGTAAAAACGACCAAAAGTAGTGTGGATTACCATTCCCGATCCAGACGAAGATCATTCCAATAGAAAGTTGCTTCCGTTTCCGGCAAGTGCAGTTGGCATTCCCTATAATAAGGCTTTTTCTTAAAATGAATTGCACAATGCCACATTTGTTCATAATGACTTCTGTATTGCGTGAAAAACTCCAAGGTGCATTTTCCACTGTTTATAGCAGAAATGAGTTGTTCCATATCCCAAAGTTCTACACTTGTATTTCGGAACCCTAACCATCTATGTCTTGTGAACACACGAACTATGATATCACCAATATCTTCTACAGAAAAATCAACTACAGAAGCATCGGTCCGTACTGCTTTTTCAGAAGAATTCTTTTCATGATGAGGTGTTACCCAAAAGCCGTCAGCTAAGTAAAAACGGAGAATATTATCCTTAAAGGAAATTTTATCTGATATACAATCGTGAAGGGTTAACTCTTTACCATGAAAGTCATCGGGGTCAGTATGTTTGAAGTTGTTATTTACCATCGAAATCACCTCTTTAAATTGATTATATCACAAATCAAGTATGTTTTCAAATAAGTGATAAGTGATGCCGCTACGCTGTGATAGGTGATGCGATGCGTTCTGCCCACGCGCCGCAGGCGTGCATCACGGGCGAAGCCTGCATCACGCACGCAGTGCGCATCACGTTCCGCAAGGAACGCATCACCCAAAAAAGTCCCTTTTGTCCGGTAGACAAAAGGGACTTTTTTGTTGGAGCAGGGTACGGGAGTCGAACCCGCCTTAACGGCTTGGGAAGCCGCTGTAATACCGATATACCAACCCTGCGGTTGCCTGATTATCATAGCATATCTTACACAGAATTGCAAGGGGTGTTTTACGTCGAATTTCGGAAATTTTACGTCGGGCGGACGGGGATGTCTGCCCCTGCGGATTGTTATGCGTTTCCGCTTATTTGCGGCGATGCCCGTAGGGGACGGGTCTCCCGTCCCGAAGCGCATGATCCTGCGGCGATAGCCGCAGCCCCCGCCCTACTGTGTTGCCTGTGTGCCATGCCGCGCGTAAAATGCGACGGAATCCTCCTGTCACAAAGGGGACAAGTGTTATTTTCAATGCCACGGAGGGATTCTTCAAATGGAATCCCCCTGTCACGGCATATGCCGTGACATCTTCCTCGCCGGAGACGGCACCCCCTTTGTCTGCGTTGCGGACATTTCCTCTGACAGGGGAATCGCCTTTAACAAGGGGGGGCAAGAGGTTGGGGTGCCTCCTGCATAGTAGAAAAGGTGGTCTTTCTTGCCTCCCTTGTTAAAGGGAGGTGGCACGAGCGCAGCGAGTGACGGAGGGATTCTTTTTATTTCTTCAAATGGAATCCCCCCGTCGGCTTCGCCGCCGACCCCCTTTAACAAGGGGGTCAAGGATTAGTTGATGCCCGTCCCGAAGCGCAGGATCCTACGGCGATAGCCGCAGCCCCCGCCCTACTGTGTTGCCATAGGCAAGAAGATCGCCGCCGAAGCAAAAAGCCGCCCTGCTTTGCTTTAAGCAAAACAGGGCGGCTTTTTATTCACTTTGTGTGTTTACCACTCGTCGTCGGGGGTGAAACCGTCTCCGGGAGGGGGTTCCACGATCGGCTGCGAATTGGCGATCACATCGTCACTCTCAAACCAGCAGATATCCAGTTCGGGAGATTCATAATGCTTTTTATTCATTTTTTCTCTCATCTCACTTTCTATCTTCGCTGATTACGCCGTGTAGCTGCCGATATCCCACGCGATAACATCACTGTACGCCACCTTGACGGTGTCGCCGTCTTTATAGATGACATAGGCGCGTGCGTAGTAGGTAGCGGGCTCTGCCTTGGTGTGACCGATATACGCGGTGTACTCATAGTTGCTGGACACAGCGGTTGCCTGCAGACTGCGGACAGCCTTGGTGTCCATCGTCTTGTAGGTCTTATTCGCCACCGTATCGGCCGTGACCGTGCTCATATCCAGCGCAAATGCCGTGTTGACATCCGCAAACTTGTCATAGTAAGTGGACTTCGTCAACAGCGTACCCGACGCAAGGATATCCTCGTAAACCACGTTGTCGTCGTCGATCGTGAACTGCGATGTGAAGTAGACAGCGGGCTTGTTCGCACCCTTGTTGCCGTCCGTCGTCAGACGCGGCGAGGTGGTCACATAAATACCCTCGTTCGCCGTGTAGAAGGCGTTGGCGATGGTGCTGGTGATCGAGCTGTAGGAGATCTCGATGTTCTCGTGCGCTGTGAACTCATAGCGTTCGCTGTTCTCGCTGAGAACCGGCACAAGACCGTTGATCACGTGCTTCTTCTGCGAAACAGCGGCATTTTCCACCACCAGCGTCCAGCCGTTTTCGGCATTCTTCGCACTTGCGACAGGCTTTGCAACGAGGCTGTAGTTTTCCATCACGCCCGAGTAGGTATACTCATTACCGCTCTTCCTGAGGGTGATGCCGTAATCCTCTGCGGGACGGTCTACGATCTGGTTGGCGTAGTTCTTCACCTTGACGAAGAGCTCCGCGTTGTGAAGCGTGATCTCAAAGGTGTTCATCTTATCGGGCGATGTGACGGGCACAAACGTGATCGTGTTGGTGTCGTCCATAAACTCGCCGTCATCGAGCAGATAGATCTTCTCGCCTGCGCTGAAGATGCGGCCCGAGGTATCGCCCTGGATCTGCCAGCCGTAGATCGAGACCTTGTCGTGACCGGTGTACAGCACCGTGGTGTTCGGGAAGTTCAGCAGGAAACGACCGTATCTTGCGTTGACATCCACCGTCTCGCCGCCGACCGTGATCGTCTTGAGGACATCGCCGTTGGTGTCGAGGAACTTCGCGTGGTGTCTTTCGTCCGCAGGATAGGTATCGGTATCGACGACCCAGACTGCCTTGAAGTAGTCAGGCGTTGCACCCGTCTTCTTGATGAAGGTCATAAAGCGCGCGCCGTTGCCGTCTTCCGCGGTCACCTTACCGTCAACCACATTGAAGCTTTCGTTCTTGGTCGTATAGTCGGTGTAATGCTCCCAGTGGCTGAACTTGTAACCGGGCTTCTTGAGGAACTCGGTGTTCCGGTCACCGGTATCGCCCTTCATGGAGTCGATGTTATAGGGCTGACGGAAGTAGCTGAGAATGACGTTTTCGGTGACAAAGTAGTTGTTCTCCGTTACCTGACGCAGATCGGTAACATTGTCTGCGGAGGTGTCGTAGATGAACTCGCCGCCGTTGGCGTCAAAGTAGGTGGTGTAGGTCTTCGGCGTAATACCCGCACGGAGAAGCACGTAGTTTTCGGTCGCATAACGACGGGACAAACCACCGGACAATGCACCTGCATTGTAGTTCGCATCTTTGTACTTATCATCCAGTTCCGGATCACCGATATACAGGATGTTCAGGCCGGATTCACCTTGACCCGAGAACCAACGACCGAACGACCACAGCATATCGTATACGTTCGCTTCATCGTCTTCATCAACCGATACCGTGATCAACTTGCCGTTTTCATCCAGCGTGGTATATACACGGCCGCGGTTTTTAAATTCGTAGTAATCGTCGATATCGTTCGTATTACCCGAGCCTGTGTAGAACAGAATGTTCTTGACGGCATCGGTTCCGCCGTAGTTGCGTTCGTAATAACCCACAGAGCCCTTCGTCTCATCAAACGTTGTCCCCGCAGGAGCATCGCCGTAGGAAGCAATGGGATCGCCGTTGAAGTAGGTGCCGGAGGAAAGGAGCATACCGCGCTGAACCTTGATCGGGTTGACACGGTCGTTGTCAGCGTTTGTGCCGGAAACCTGACCGGTGGGGTTGTCGATGGTCGGGAAACGCGCCGAATAACGGTCACCCGTGTTATCCATCATATAGTAGTACTGCCACTGAGTCTCCTCAAGCTTATTGGAAATAAGCTGTGTGGGGGGTTCATTGGAGAGGTATACATAATTGATGTAATATTCTGCTTGTACATCGGTCCGGTTGTTCAGATAAAACACAAACTGGTTGATCGATTTTACGCTATTGTCGAATTTCAGGGATTGAAGATCCATACATGCATTCATTGAAGTGCTGAATATACGTTGATCCGCCTGTCCCGCTTGATCCGACCAGTAGGAAACGCCGTCCTGAAAATAGCACCAGGTGCCATCGCGTTCCACATAAGCCTTATCAGAAGAGTTTTGTTGTGATTTGATTGCAACCGTAAGACCGTTTATTCCATCCTGTTTCGCAGCCGCAATACCGCCCGCATCACGCATAGAATAGGAATAATAGAGATAACGGAAATTCTCAATGTTGTAAGAACGGTCAGCTGTAAACGCTACAGAAGCCTGGGCTTTCGCGGGAACCCACATACGCAGGTGACCGAGCGCCGAGCGGTACTCATACACGCCGTCAACAACACTCGCCGCCGTACTGTTGTAGAGAGGATCCGAACCGCCGAGCTTATTGTCGCCGTTTGTATCTACACGGATCTGCGCAGTCCATCCTTTGTTGGAATTCTCCTTTTTGTACGACTTGTCTGTTGTCTTGTCTGTGTATGTCCATGCGTTTTTATCACCGGTAATTTCATACTTACCGTCCGCACTCTCGTCATGCTTATGATAGAACGAATCATTAATGATGTTGGTGCTGTCAAACACCTTCGCCGTCATATCATCGGAAGATGCGTGACCGGCAGTGGAATACTGGTTTGCGGAAAGAATCGCGTCAAGCCACTCTTCCTCCGCCTTCAGGATCTCAAGGCGACGAATTGTACTGGTGTTTGAGGTAGCCGATCCGTAATACATAAAGGCGCTGATACCGGCAATATAAATGTCCTTTCCTGCACCTGCCGCACCGCTATCAATCTGTTTGATCAGTTTTTCAAGAGAATAATAGCCGCAATTGGTACCCGATGCAAGACTGGTCTTGGTAGTAGTCAAGGTGCCGCTTGCGCCGTCAAGATAATACAAGGACGGAGTGCCGTTGACAGTCACCGTGAGCGCAATTTGAATAGTGGCATTATTCGTGTAGTCATAATACAGAACAGGATAGCTGTTCTCCAGCGATTCTTTTTCATACGAGTTTTCTTTATCCGTCTTAGAGTTGATCAGAATCGGATCCCTCAGCGTACGCGTCATACCGAAGGACGAGTTCGCGCCGGACGGTGTGTGAGAACTTCGTTTGAAGTCAAGCGACAGATCCGTACCGCCGTTGATGGACTTCAGCTTGAAGCTTTCTCTTGATTGCGGGTCATTATGCGTGTATCGTGTATTCAGATATTGGTTTGCATACTGCAGAGTGGGATGGTTGTTGTAATAAATATCGACACCGGTCGGGGCGCTTTTGGTTATACCGTTCAGGAAAGGATCACTGCCGCCGTATTCCGATGTAAAGTTTGATGCATACCAATTGTTCTCCAAGGTGTCGCGAACGAGGTTAATAACCTTGTTGTTCATACCATCCGCATACCATGTATTATAATTGGCAGTTGTGTACGAAGCAACAAGCTTACCGCTATTGACAAGAGTGCCATTGATACTGTTGCCTTCAACAAACCATGCACCGCTACGGCAGATCTGCACCCATCCAAGGCCGGGAGTACCGTCGCTTTGCAGCACACCGACTAACGCCCAAACTTCATCACCTTCTGTGATTGCCACGGTTGCATACGCCGTAATACCGTTTCCGACACCGTGTGTTTTGCCAAGCACGGAACCGTTTGTAGAAGCTACATTGTAAATGTTTTTGTCGAATTGAAGGTCACTGTTCCAATGCTTGAGGATGTAGCCTCTGCCGTAGAAGGGCTGTACATTCTTTCCGCTGTTTGAAGCCGCATGCGAATCCTTGCCGGAGGCGTTCATAAGCTCTGTATCCAGCAAGTCATAAATGGTGTAATAGGAAGCGGGCATATACGGACCGTAGGCAGCCGCACGATCATTTTGAGTGCCGCTGATATTACCCATAGACGCATAGCTAAAGGTAGTGCCCGAAAGCGATGCCTGAAGCTCAGGAGTCGTATTGGTCATATCGATCTCAGGCTGATCGCCGGTACCGCCGTCGTAAGCCGACACGATGGAACCGGAAGTCGAGAACATATTCAGACCGGCAGAGTTACCGTCACCCTTTGTATTCTGCACGGTAAACTCTGTGCCGACAGGCACAGCAAAGCGGAATGCCGACACGAACGAATAACCGGTCATTTCCTCACCGTAGAAGAAGTTGGGCGCAGCTCCCTTAACCGTCCGATCGTACATATAGGGCGAACGAAGCAGGTCAAACCACGATTCCTTTGTACCGGTGGCATCGTTGTAAATGGTGGATTCACCAAGCGTCATATCGACCTTGGCGCATATAAAGTTATCGTCGTTATCAATCTGATAATAACCCGTTCCAAAAATACCGAGAATGTTTTCGCTCTTGAAACGGGTTGTCAAACCAAGACCGCCGTGTCCGGCACCTACAGCACCGTCGGTGTTACCCCAGAGGCCGAAAGCAGGATCCAGATTACCCGCCTTGCCGTATTTCTGGACATTGATCGTCATAGAGAGCTTGCGGGAGTTACCCAGAACGTTGATCCACTTACGGTACGGAATTGTAACCATAATATAGTGTGCACCATTAGATTGGTTATAGTCCGCTTCAACATACTGTACATTGCCGTTGTCATCGGTATACTTCCACACGCAGGAGGATTTCTCCGTAGTTGTTTCATCCAGGTATTTGGAGTTGGTGTCGTACTTTTGAGAACTGCGTACAAATTCTTTGCCGGTTTCCTCTTTGTACTGATTGAAGGAAATCAGCTGACCATTACCCTTACCGTTGGTATCGATAGTCATCAGCTGCGGTGTATTCGGGGTGTTGGTGATGGACACCGTTTGACCGTTTTCCCAACCATTGGTGTACGAGCAATCAAACGTATCGTAATCCGGCCAGGCACCGATGTACCACTTGCCCCAAAATTCCTCAGGATGTTGTTGGCCGATATCGTTGGGGTTTTCGTCGCCGATCAGACCGTCATGCTGAGCGTACATCCAGTTGGCAGCATTTACGGTATTGCCCACCGTGGACTGCGGAGTGTAAACCGTGGACATAGCGGGACCGAAATAGAGATAGTTAAGGCGGCACGCGCTGTCGTCTTCGCCGGTCGATTGGGTGTCAATGCGGATTTGTGCGACCTTGTAGCGTATGCCTTCGCGTCCGTTCGATTTGCCGTCGCTGTTCGTTACAGACATCACCATCGGCAACAACTGGGTGAAATCGATACAACCGGTAAGAGAGCCGGTGGTGTAGAGTTGCTCTTCCTCGGCACCCTCACTCACAGCGTTATCAATAGGGGAGAGTTTTCCTGCTGCATCAATTGCCGTAATCGCATCCGAGACGTTCTCCGATGCAATCTCGGTCGCGACAGGTTTACTGATATAGACATTCGGCACCATCGAGTTATCGAGCGTATCCTCGCCGATACCCGGGCGCGCAATGTTATCCGTAACGGTATACCAACGGTATTCCCAAGCGCCGCTTTGCGTCACCTGTGTATCGAATTTGCCGCTGTTCTTGCTTGCCTCAGTGGGCTTTTCCGCCTGAATCGGTGCACCGATCAACAGCGAGATTGCCATTTTGGTGGTGCTGAGCGCTTCCGTGGAAAAATAGAGGTACGGTGTGTCGGTGAGGAACAGATACGTATTGTTCAGGTTTTTGTCATTACGGTCTGCAGGAGACGTTGTTCCGTAATAGTTTTCCACATAACTCGGCGTCCAGCGCACGCTGGACACGTTGCAATCAAGCGTCAAACCCCATTTACCCTGCATCGGGTCAAAACGGTTATACACCATTGCTTCGGTAGAGTTTTTAGAATCCACAATAGACTGACCGTACAACGTATTTTTGGAGCTTGCGATGCCGTTTTCCGTTGCTTTGGAACCGACAGAATGATTCAGCGAAGCCCACAAATATTCGTCAACCAGGTTCATGTCCGGTAACGAATAGATTTCATCATCATATGCGGGATAGGCTGATGTGATGGACGGATATTTCTCGCCGTAGGTCACACCTGTACCCGTGATATTATGAACCGATGTGTTTGCGGACCATGCAGTCAGCGGATAGTTCTGTGTTGCGGGTGCGCCGTAATAGATCTTATCCAAGGTGATGTTTGCCGAACCACCGGGGAGAAACGGGTGGTTTTCATCGTCTGTTGAATACGGCTCGTAAGGAGAGAGCGTTTTGTCAACAATGGCATTGCCTTTGCTGTCTGTCACTGCTCCTGCCAGATAGCTCTCCGTATTGGTTACCGTGCCCTTGCCGAGTACCACATTGTCGAAAATGCTTGTACTCTGCTCGGATGCGGACAAAGCAAACACGGGCAGAACCGATGACGGCACGCAGCTAAGCAGCATCATCAAGGTCATAACCAGTGCGATTGCTTTGGTGATATGAGTGGATTTCATATCGATTTCCCCTTTCAAACAGTGTATAAAAAATGGTTTTGGATACGGTTTATATGCAAAGTGAGAATAACTATCCACAATACACATCATATTTATCCGATTCTAATGGATTATACCACAGTGTCTTTTTAAATTGTGAATTTTTTGTTAACAAAAGGTGAAACTTGGGTGATTTCGTGAATTTCTATAAAAAACCATTTCCTATAGATGCTTATATTTGTGTGGCCGTCAAGGCAACACACACCTGCGACGATGCCCGTAGGGGATGGGTCTCCCGTCCCGAAGCGCATGATCCTACGGCGATAGCCGCAGTCCCCGCCCTACTGTGTTGCCATAGGCAAGAAGATCGCCGCCGAAGCAAAAAGCCGCCCTGCTTTGCTTAATGCAAAACAGGGCGGCTTTTTATTCACTTTGTGTGTTTACCACTCGTCGTCGGGGGTGAAACCGTCTCCGGGAGGGGGTTCCACGATCGGCTGCGAATTGGCGATCACATCGTCACTCTCAAACCAGCAGATATCCAGTTCGGGAGATTCATAATGGTTTTTATTCATTTTTCTCTCATCTCACTTTCTATCTTCGCTGATTACGCCGTGTAGCTGCCGATATCCCACGCGATAACATCACTGTATGCCACCTTGACGGTGTTGCCGTCTTTATAGATGACATACGCGCGTGCGTAGTAGGTCGCGGGCTCTGCCTTGGTGTGACCGATATACGCGGTGTACTCATAGTTGCTGGACACGGCGGTTGCCTGCAGACTGCGGACAGCCTTGGTGTCCATCGTCTTGTAGGTCTTATTCGCCACCGTATCGGCAGTGACCGTGCTCATATCCAGCGCAAACGCCGTGTTGACATCCGCAAACTTGTCATAGTAAGTGGACTTCGTCAACAGCGTACCCGACGCAAGGATATCCTCGTAAACCACGTTGTCGTTGTCGATCGTGAACTGCGATGTGAAATAGACAGCGGGCTTGTTCTCACCCTTGTTGCCGTCCGTCGTCAGACGCGGCGAGGTAGTCACATAAATACCCTCGTTCGCCGTGTAGAAGGCGTTGGCAATGGTGCTGGTGATCGAGCTGTAGGAGATCTCGATATTCTCGTGCGCTGTGAACTCATAGCGTTCGCTGTTCTCGCTGAGAACCGGCACAAGGCCGTTGATCACGTGCTTCTTCTGCGAAACATCGGCATTTTCCACCACAAGCGTCCAGCCGTTTTCGGCATTCTTCGCACTTTCGACAGGCTTCGCAACGAGGCTGTAGTTTTCCATCACGCCCGAGTAGGTATACTCATTACCGCTCTTCCTGAGGGTGATACCGTAATCCTCTGCGGGACGATCTACGATCTGGTTGGCGTAGTTCTTCACCTTGACGAAGAGCTCCGCGTTGTGAAGCGTGATCTCAAAGGTGTTCATCTTATCGGGCGATGTGACGGGCACAAACGTGACCGTATTGTTGTCGTCCATAAACTCGCCGTCATCGAGCAGATAGATCTTCTCGCCTGCGCTGAAGATGCGACCCGAGGTATCGCCCTGGATCTGCCAGCCGTAGATCGCGACCTTGTCGTGACCGCTGTACAGCACCGTGGTGTTCGGGAAGTTCAGCAGGAAACGACCGTATCGGGCGTTGACATCCACCGTCTCGCCGCCGACCGTGATCGTCTTGAGGACATCGCCGTTGGTGTCGAGGAACTTCGCGTGGTGTCTTTCGTCCGCGGGATAGGTATCGGTATCAACGACCCAGACTGCCTTGAAGTAGTCAGGCGTTGCACCCGTCTTCTTGATGAAGGTCATAAAGCGCGCGCCGTTGCCGTCCGCCGAGGTCACTTCGCCGTCAACCACGTTGAACTGTTCGTTCTTGGTCGTATAGTCGGTGTAATGCTCCCAGTGGCTGAACTTATAACCGGGCTTCTTGAGGAACTCGGTATTCTGGTTGCCGATATCGCCCTTCATTGCTTCGATGTTGTAGGGCTGCTGGAAGTAACTGAGAATGACGTTTTCGGTGACGAAGTAGTTGTTCTCCGTTACCTGACGCAGATCGGAAACATCATCCGCGGAGGTGTCGTAGATAAACTCGCCGCCGTTGGCGTCAAAGTAAGTGGTGTAGGTCTTGGGCATAATACCGGCACGCAACAAAACGTTGTTCTCGGTTGCGAAACGACGGATAAGAGCGCCGGAAACCGAGTTTGCGGTATCATTCGGACCAAGGTTATCGGGATCGCCGATATACAACGTGTTCAAGCCGGATTCACCGGTGCCCGTGTACCAACGACCGTACGACCAACGCATATCATAAATATCGCCCTCGCTGCCCTGGGCATCTTTATAGATATAATAATCGTTGATGTCGTTGAGGTCGTTACTGCTACCCCAATAGAACAGGATGTTCTTCATCGAACCGTTTTCCGGTGCATTCGGTGTACTGTCGTGACCGTAAGTCTTTTCATAATAGCCGACCGACCCGGTATTTTCATTGAATACACGGTTGGTGCTTGCGGTGCCGCCGTAGCCGTACAACGGATCGCCGTTGAAGTACTTTGCTTCCGACAAACGCTTGCCGCGATTGACGGTGACGGGGTTCACGCGGTCATTGTCGGAATTCAAACCGCTAACCTGACCCGTGGGGTTATCGATGGTCGGGAAACGCGCCGAGTAACGGTCACCCGTGTTGTCCATCAGATAGTAATACTGATATTGCGGTTGATTGATTTCGTCGGCGATCAGCGTTTCGGGAGGAACGTTCGACAGCGTCACATAGTTGAGGTAAAATTCTGCCGTTTTGTCCTTTGTGTTTCGGAGATAGAACACCAACTGGTTGATGGATTCCAGACCGTCCATCGTGGAAAGATCGACAGCCGCGGTTTTAGAAGTGGTGAAGTAACGGCTGTCATCCTCATTGTTCGCCCAGTAGGTCGTGCCTTTATCAAAGAACTGCCAGCTGCCGTCCTTTGTCTCAAGATACGCATTATCCGAAGAATGCTGATGACCTTTGATGGCAAGCGCAATACCCGAGCCCTTGCCGTCAGCAGACTGGTTTTCTTCAGAAATACCGTAGTCCGTATTACGCATCGAATACGAATAGTAGAGATAACGGTAATTCTTGGTGTTGAAGGAGCGATCCGCTTCAAACACAACCGAAGTATCTTGTCCGGAGGGCACCCACACACGCAGATGTCCCAAAGAGGTACGGTATTCATACAAGCCCTCTTGTGACGTTGTGTTATAACCGAAGTATTCGGGATCCTTGCTGTCAAGCTGACCGTCCTTGTTTACATCCACTTTCAGTCGTGCCTGCCATCCCTTATTGGAATGATCCTTGATGTAGGATGTTTGCGAAGTGGAATCATTCACATCATACCAATAGCTTGCGTGACCGCCATGTCCGGTATGCGTTGTGTCGCTGGTTTTTGTGTAGGTGTAGGTACCGTCCGACGTTTCGTCGTTGTAGTGATAGAAGGAGTCGTTGATCAGGTTCATCGAGTCTGCGATCATAAAATCCTTGTTCGCAAAAACGCTATCCGCCGCCGGCTTTTGGGAGATCAGCTCATCAAGATACGCTGTATCTTCCTGCCAAACTTCAAGGCGGCGAATCGTATAAGTGCCGCTGGAAGTGCCGCTACCTTTCCAAAAATACATCGTAACACCGACGATCTCAACAGTCTTACCAGGAAAATCTGTTGTGAGAAGGCCACTAAGATCGGTGTAACCGCACAACATTGTCTTGCCGATACCGGACATTGATGTTGTCAGTTTACCCGAGGAATTCAAGTAGTAGAGATACGGTGTATTGTCCACTCGAATGATCAAAGCCACATAATCGTTCGATCCGAAATTACCGCTCATATCGTAGTAAAGCACCGGGTACTTTGCTTTGTCTGTGGGACCTTTATGCAGTGCCACCGGATTCTCGAAATATCGGGTGATACCGATGGATTCGTGGTCTGTTGTTTTACTGCGCTTAAATTGCACTTCCATATCCGTGCCGTTAACGGCACGAATCGTATAATCATACGCTGCCTTACCAAAAGCTCTTGCTCCGGTAGCCTGATGGTTAGCATACATCAACACAGGGCCATTATACCCAGTATAAGCATCCGCATTGCTGCCACGCTTTGCATAATAGATATCTGATGCGGTAGGTTGCGCCCAATCTATCACACCAATGCCATTACCATTTGCATCTTGAATGTTGCCAAACTGTGATACCAAATTGGAATATGCCCAGTTGTTTCGGAGATAACTAAGCACACGGCGCGGATAGTTCCAAGCTTCGCCAGCAGACTCCCACGCGCTATACGATGCCCACGTGACATCAGCATCCGCGTTCATATCACCGGAATGGTATATCTCGTCAACCACCCAGTTGGTCGAATTGGTGCGAAGTTCAATGTAACCGATTTCAGGATTACCACTGTCGGTCACAACGCCGACAAGGCCCCAAACACGTCCGGTATTGCTGAATGTGATACGTCCATAAACCGTGACCGTACTACCGGAATAGGTTTTACCATAGGCAGCTTTTTCTGTGTTCGGATATATATATACAGGACGAGATCCTTTTGTGACATAAGCGACGCCGTATACCGGCTGAATATTGCGCCCCTCATTACTGGCGGCATGGGCGTTGTTGCCCGAGGTTGCCAGGCGCTCTGTGTCAAGCAGGTCATAAATCGTATAGAACGCCTGCGTCAAAAGCGGACCGTACGCCGCAGCACCGTTCGTCTGGGTGCCCTTGACAACACCGTCACCGTAGGTTTGGGAAGTCACGGTAGTGCCGGATTTCACCGCCTGCGTTTCTGCGTTGCTTTTGCTAACGTTGATCTCGGGCTGAGCACCGGTGCCGCCGTCATACGCGGAGACGATCGAACCCGATGCCGAATAGGTGTTCAGACCTGCCGAGTTACCGTCACCCTTCATGTTCTGCACAGAGAACTTGGTGCCGATGGGAACCGCAAAACGGAGCGCTGTCAGATAGATATAACCGATCATCTCGTCGCCGTAACCGCAACCGTCGGTGATCGTGACATTGTCGTTGGCATAAACAAGCGGTCTGCCGTAACGAACCATTTCGTCATAAACATAGGGCGAACGCAGAATGTCGTACCACGACTCCGTCTTCGTCGCACCGTTGAGGTTGTAGATCGTCGAGTCACCGAGCGTACGGTCGATTTCAACCGCCTGATAGTTGGCACCCGTGTCCACATGATAAAAACCGTTGCCGAACACCGCAACCATACCGTCGTTGCGATAACGACCACCGTTGGCGATAGACTGGTGACCGGGGCCGACCGAGCCTTTGTTGTTACCCCAGAACATGAATGTCGGGTTGATCTTCAGCTCGGTTTTGCCGTCGGCTTTGACACCGTAATGTTTCATATCCAGCGTCAGCGACAGCTTACGGGAGGTGCCGAGCACATCGATCCATTTTCTGAACGGCACTGCCACCATAATATAGTAGTTGCCGTCCGTCGAGTTATACTCCGCCTCCATAAACTGCACGTTGCCGTTGGCATCGGTAAACTGCCAGATTTTGGAGTTTGTGTCAGTAGAGCCTTTGGTGAAGATTTGGTCGTGCGCGTCTGAGGTCAGTTTGCTCATATAGGTGGTGTAATCGGCATACGAGATGAGCTTGCCGTTACCCTGACCATAGGTATCCACCGTCATCAGCTGCGGGTTTGCAGGAGTGTTGGTGATGCTGACCGCCTGGCCGTTTTCCCAACCATTGGTATAACCGGAGTCGAAGTCATAGTTACTATTGCCGATATAGTGGATCGCTTGCGTTTTTGCCACATAGTTGGGGTTTTGATCGCCCATGCCGCCGTCCAACTGTCCATACTGCCAGTTGATCGCGTTAACGTCGTTGCCAACCGTGGACTGCGGCGTGTAGATCGCTGCCTGGCCGGGGCCAAAATACATATAGTTGATACGCGCAGCGCTATCCGGCTTGTCAGCCTCGGTTTTGGTGTCAACTCGAATCTGCGCGATTTTGTACTTGACGTCTTCGCGGCCGTTGCCCTTATCGTCACTCATTTGGTTAACGGTATCCATCGCAAGGGGAAGCAGCTGTGTGAAGTCAATACAGCCGGTGATGGCACCGTCAACGAACATTTCGTCCACATTCTTGCCGCTTTGCGCCGCCAGCTCGAGCGGATTCATCTTGTTGTTGTTTCCGAGAAGCTCGAGGATTCTCGCCGACTGAATCGCGTCCGCGTTCGGGATCGTTGTCTTGTTGGCGTCGTCCGTATAAAGAACATCGCTGATGGTCACGAGGGGGATCATCGAATTGTTCTTGGTTGCCTCATAATCAACACCGGGACGCGGGCTGTTGTCGGTGATGGTGTACCAACGGAACTCCCAGTTGTTTTCTACACCTGTCGAAGGGTTCTTTGTATAAACATACGTTTCACCGTTCGTTTTATTGGTGTTCTTCTTTTCCGACTGCGTCTGCATACCGATCAAAAGCGAGATCGAAATCTTTGTGCTGTCGGGAGCTTCGGTGGAATAGAACAGATACGGTGTATCGCTGAGGTAAAGTATCGAGTTGTTCAAAGATTTATTCGTGCCGTAGTAATTTTGCGCATAAGTAGGCGTCCACGACACAGAGCTGACATTTTTATCAAGCGTCAGACCCCATTTACCCTGCATAGCGTCATAACGGTTGTAAACATATGCCGTATCAGCCGTGGCATTATCCTTTTTCACAACGGTAGTGGCGTTGTCCGAAAAACCGTTACTGTTTGCAACACCGTTTTCGGTTTTATTGCCGATCTCTAACGTGCCGTTAACCCAGAGATACTCATCGATGAGATTCATATCATCAATGGCGTAGATCTCCTTACCCGCCACGACGCCGGCATCTGCACCGTAATATTTACCCGTGCCGGTGATGTTGACCACCGAGGTGTTTGCCGACCATTTGGTGATCGGCATATTCGGGGTCGCGGGTGCACCGTAATAGATGTTCTTCAGGTTGATCCACGCGTCCTTCAAAGGAAGGAACGGGTGATCCTCCGAATCGGTTGAATACGGCTCATACGGAGACAGCGTATTATCAACAATGGCGTTGCCTGCGGCATCGACCAAAGCCCCCGCATTGTAGCTCTCCGTATTGGTTACCGTGCCCTTGCCGAGCGTAACGGTATCAAACACGCCGTTGCCCGACTCGGAAGCGGACAAAGCAAACACAGGCAAGACCGATGTCGGCACGCAGCCGATCAGCATCATCAAGGTCATAACCAGCGCGATCGCTTTGGTGATATGAGTGGTTTTCATATCCTTTTTCCCCTTTCAAATTCATAATATACTGTGGGATTTGCTATGGATTTTGCCGTGGGTTTTGCTGTAGATTCGGATACTGTTTAAGGCGTAAGCGGGTACTTCCCCACCATACACTGTATAACTATCCTATTGTATTTTCATTGTACCATATATGCGCGGTAAAATGTGAACATTTTGTGAACACTCGGCAAATTTGAGGCTGTTTTCGGGAATTTTTTCGGAATTTTTGGTTTGCGCATATAGGCGATCACGTTTTTCGCTACGTCAGCCGATTTACCGCCTTATTTCGGCACCGTCTTATCGTCCGTCTCTGCGAATTGTTTTGCGGTCTCACCTTTTGGCGGTAACCCCCTCTCCGTCATTTCCTTGCGGCCACCCCTCCTTCTCCCTTTGGCAGAGGCAAGAAAGGACACCGTTAACAAAATCAAAAAAGCGCCGTTCCGCATTTGCGGAACGGCGCTTTAACCGTATCACTTACCAACCGAAGGGATCCTTGCCGCCATCGGTTTCAGGAATGAAGTCCGAATTACCTTCCTCGCTGACAACACAGATGTTTTCCGACTCAAACCAACGGATCTCCATTTCGGGAGCTTCATACTGTTGTTTCATTCGGTATACCCTCCCTTTCTTAAAGCGTTTCCGACATCGTCAACGTCAGCATCGACGGGCTGTAGATCGTGAAGGTCTCGCCTGTTTCGATGTTCTTGTACGTTGCATACGCGACTGCCGAACGGGTCTTGCCGTTGGCAACGCCGCTGACCTTGACCGAGTACTGCGCAGAGCCCGCCGACACCGCCGCAACGCTCACGCGACGCGACAGATTGGGATCCTCATTCACAAGCGTATCGTAATCCGCATTCGGACCGAAGACGATACCGCAATCGATGACGGAGAACTTCGCGGTGTTGCCGCGGTTCAGCGCCGCCACCCAGGTGATCGCGCCGTCGTTGGTCTCGGCGTTGTACACGCCGCGGACGATCTGCATCGAAACGCTCGGCAGATAGTCGGGTGCCTCATCGGCATACACAGCCGTAAGAGTCAGGTTGCCGGGGACAAAGAAGTTATAGGTTGCATTGTAGGACACGATGTTGCCGTGCTGATCCTGCCAGTAGGCGAAGACCTTGCCTTCGGGAGCTTCGTTTGCCGTGATCGTCGCATAGGCATCGTAACCGAGAATCGCTTCCTCGTGATGCTCCGAAGCGGTATTGAAGTATGCCTTGACAGGCTTCTCAAGCCAATGCTGCTCCGTTTTCACACAAGCGTCATCGATGACACCGCCGTTCACGTCGATCACATAGCCGAAGATCGGGGTCTTCTGAATCGTGTTCTCGTCAATCACCTTGGTATCCCAACCGATGAACGAATAGTTGAACTCGGTCGGATCCTCAGGCGGATTCGGGATTTCCAGTTCGCCGCCCGTATGAGGCACGGTGACGGTGTGGATCACGCCGTCGTTGGTGACGTATTCAACCGTGACGGCGTGGTAAGCCTTGACAGTCTCCTCCACGAAGGTGACCTTCGAGGGATACGCCAGACCGAAGCGGTCGCCGTTTTCCTTATCCTCAAAGCTGACATCGTCCGTGAACACGGAGATGTTCGAAACCGCCTCTGCCGCATTTTCGAGGCAGGCGGGGTTCAGCTTGAAGTAGACGGTTGCAATCTTGCCGCTCGGTGCGGAGTTGCCGACCGACGACACAAACGCGAGATAGATCTCATCGCCGTTGCCGTTCGTGGCGAACTGACGGCCTGCCGATGCGGCACCGAGCACCTCATAATTCCATTCTGCCCAGTCATCGCCGACAGCAACCGGTGTCAGCACATTGCTGTCAAACGAAACGGTCATACCGAAGTTGGTAACGCCGACATTGCTGTTGAGCAGAATCTCCACGGCGAAGACATCTTCGGTGAAGATGACATCCTGCGCGGAAACCACCGAGAATACCATCTCCGTGCCGCTCACAGACGGCATCGTTGTGGAAGCGGTCGGTTCCGTAGCGGTCGTAGTAGTGGTTGTAGTGGTAGTAGTGGTCGTGGTTGTGGTGGTCGTAGTCGTCGTGGTGGTAGTGGTGGTAGTGGTGGTAGTGGTGGTTGCCTTGGTGTAGACAACGCTGCCGTTTTGTACCTCGACGATCGGCTCATACTCGCCGTCGCCCTGATCGGCATACGCCTCGTTGACCGCCAGGCTGATCGCCGCTTCGCCTGCGTTCT
>SVPN01000053.1 GCA_015065805.1 Oscillospiraceae bacterium
GCAGGTCGGAGAGTTTCTGCCGTCGATTTATTTGTGCGGGGAAGTGCGAATTTGCCGCAAGGCTGACGCCTTGCAAAAATGAGCGCAAACCCGCACGGATACAAGCGACGAGCAAAACCGTAAATGGCTCGATTCTCGTCAGCTTAAAGACAAAACACACAATATCAGCGGCAGGTTCGGGTATCTCCTGTTACGCTACGTAAATGAATGCGTTTTCTCCTCTTTCACAACAGTCATCTCTTTATTTCTGATCCTTCTTCTCCCACGGGATCGCGCAAAGCGCCTCCGCAACGGGCTCGCGCATCCACAGCTCAGGCGTAATGCGCAACGTAAAGCCGCACGCGGTATCCGTTGCCCACTCGTTCATCGGCGCACGCGGCAGACCGTACATCGCCATAATCAGCATAATCACGCCGCCGTGCGTGCAGATGACCGCTTCGGTCTGTCCCTTGGACATCAGCTCGCGCACCACTGCTTCAAAGCTGTTTGCCACGCGCTCCTGAAATTTTTCGGGGTGCTCACCGCCCGGCATCACGGGATCCTCACCCGACAGCCAGCGCGAAAAAGCGGGTGTCTGCTTGAGCACGTCAAGGCTCTTACCGTCCCATTCGCCGAAATCGCATTCGGTCAGCCCCTCCACGATCTCCGCCTTGCAACCGGGATACAGCACCTCTAAGGTCTGACGGCAACGCTTGAGCGGTCCCGTGAAATAACGTGCGCCCGTCGGGTATTCAAACACCTTTTTCTTTTCGATCAGATCGGCAAGCCCCTCGGGAGACAGCGGCAGATCGGTTCTGCCGCCGATATACAGATGCTTTTCGTTCGCCTCGGTCATTCCGTGACGGATCAGATGGATTTTATAGGTTTTCAAGCAAATTCCTCCCAAGCACTTTACAAATACGAAATTTTATACTATACTGTACACGCTGTATATTTTCAGACATTATCGAAGGAGTGACAGGGTATGTCAACAACCTTTCCCCGCAAAATCACGATGCTCCGCAAGGAACGCGGACTGAGCCAGAAGCAGGCCGCCACGGAGCTCGGCATTTCGCAGGCGCTTCTCTCACACTATGAAAAGGGTATCCGCGAATGCAAGTTAGAATTTGTGGTGCGTGTCGCGGATTATTACAACGTATCGTGCGATTATCTTTTAGGGCGCACGGCGGATATCTCGGGCACGACGCTGTCGCTTGCGGATGCGCCGACGACCGCGGACGGCACCGTCAATGCCACCGCAGGCGTGGATGCACTTCCCGTGCTGTCCAAAAAGCTGATCATCAACTCGCTGAACATCGTGTTCGATCTGTTGCAGAAATGCGACAACCGCGCGGTCAGCACGGAGGCATCGGCGATGCTGATGCTGTCGGTGTATTCGGTGTTCCGCCACCTTCACGCCGCCAATCCGAAAAACCAGAAAACGCTGTTTGCCCTCAACGAGGATCTGTTCCGTCCCGCTGTTATCGCGCAGTTTGTGAAAAACTCCGCGCGGATGACCTCGCTTTGCGCGGGCCGCAGTATCGGCGGACAGGAGCCGCTGTCAACGGAAAAAGCACCGCTCATCCTCACGGATAATCTCAACCGCGAATACCCCCTGTTTGCAGGCAGTCTGTTTCATCTGCTGCAAAACGCCGAGGAGCTTTTAGACGAGATTTAATCCTTCTTGCAGATCGTGTGGTCGGGATCGTTTCCTAAAGCGGGCACAAGCGTCATTCCTGCAAACACAAGTGCCACCGCCACATACACAATACGGATCACAAGGTGATCGACCGTCAGGTCAAGAACGCCCATCACATCGGTCATATAAAACACGATAAAGGCGTTGCAGGCCGTGACGATCACCGCCGCCACCGTCAGCAGAACGCGGTCGATTCCCGCGCCGAAGGACGCCGCCGATACCAAGGCGGGCAACGCGAACACAAAAATCAGCTGTGTGAACTGCACGGCGATGGAGCCGTACATCTCCCAGTTGTACAGCGGACTGCTGTCGGGGTTATACACGGAGGCGGAAATCGCGCTGAACACTCCTGCCCCCATCACGAGCAACGGAACGCCGAACAGCACTACACGCACCGTGTTGCGAAAGGCTAAGGAGTTCGGCCACATAAACGCCGCTAACACCGCCAGCGCCAGTGCGGGAACGGCAACGCAGAACAGCAGCACACGGGAAATGACCTCGGGATTGCCGATGTACAACAGCATACCGAGCGCGATCTGCACGATGCTCATCACCATCATCACACGACCGTATGTATGCATCGGTGCGCGGTCACGGCGCTCACGACGGAATTTTTCTTCTGCCATAATTCAAACACACTCCTGATGTTTTTTCTATTATTATATCGGTTTCGGGTGTGTTTTGCAAGTCTGTTTACAGAATATTGATAAAGGAGGCCGTTTTTATGGCCATTCGACTGGATCAACTCGCCGCCGAACAATTCGGCATCACCGAGCAGGAAGCCGCCGCCTATATTATGGAGGGTCGCGTGTATATGGGATTCGTCCCCGCGGACAAGCCCGGCACCACCGTCAAAGAGGATACTGTGCTCACCCTGCGGGAAAAAGCCAAAAAATACGCCTCGCGTTCGGGCTATAAGTTGGAAAAAGCACTCAGCTGTTTTTCGCTGGATGTCAAAGGCTTGCAGGTGTGCGACATCGGCGCTTCCAACGGCGGCTTCACCGATTGCCTTCTGCAAAACGGCGCGTCACGCGTGTGGTCGGTGGATGTGGCATACGGTATCTTAGAGTGGCGACTGCGCAATGACGAACGCGTGACCGTGATGGAGCGCACCAATGCCCGCCGCCTGACTGCCGATATGCTCGGCGCAAAATGCGATATGATCACAGCCGATGTGTCGTTTATCTCGCTGACCAAGCTGTTTGCCGCGATGGACGATATTCTCAAGGACGACGGCATTTGTATGACGCTCATCAAGCCGCAATTCGAAGCACCGCAAAAGGCTCTCGGCAAAAACGGCATCGTCAAAGATCGCGCCATTCTGCCGTCGCTGGTACTGTCGATTGCCGATGCCGCCGCGGAGCATCATCTGTATCTGAAGGATCTGGATGTGTCCCCCATTCACGGGCAAAACGGCAATGTGGAATACCTGGCACTGTGGAGCCGTACGCCGACGCTGTCCGATGAGCAACGCGAAGCACTCGCACAGAAAATGCTCGACTGGGAACCCGACGAAGGATAAGAAAAAGCCGCTTTTCAAAGCGGCTTTTTCTTATTCCGTGGAATACAGCTTTGCAAGGCCGCCCTCGGAGGTTTCACGGTAGAGATGCGACAAGTCTTTGCCCGTCCGGTACATTGTTTCCACCACAAAGTCAAACGACACCTTGCGACTGCCGTACAGGAAGTTTGACAAGCTCAGTGCATTGATCGCACGCATCGCGGCGACGGCATTGCGCTCGATGCAGGGGATCTGCACCAGTCCGCAGACAGGGTCGCAGGTCAGCCCCAAATGGTGCTCCATGGCCATTTCGGCGGCATATTCGATCTGATCAATGCCCATCTCGAACAGCTCACACAGCGCGGCGGATGCCATGCTGCACGCCGTGCCGATCTCCGCCTGACAGCCGCATTCCGCGCCGCTGACGGAGGCATTCGTGCTGACGATCGTGCCGATGAGTCCCGCTACCGCAAGCGCACGCACGATATCCTCATCGGAAAAGCGGTTTTTATCCTGCATATATTTGAGCACCGCGGGCACCACACCGCAAGAACCGCAGGTCGGTGCCGTGACGATGATGCCGCAATCTGCGTTTTGTTCACTCACCGCGAACGCATACGCACACACAAGGCGGTTTTCTTTGGTTTGCGGGCTTTCATCGATGTGCTTCTGATTGAACAAAAACTGCGCCTTGCGCTCCACATCAATGCCTCCGGGGAGAATGCCCGTCTTACCGATGCCTTCGTAAATCGCCCTTTGCATCACGTCCCATACATTCAGCAGAAACGTCTTGATCTCCTCACCCTCGTGCATAAACACATAGTCCGACAGGCGCAGATGATTGGCCTTGCAATAGGTCGCGATCTCCGTAAAGTGTTTGTGAGGATAGACATCATCAGGAACGAGTGCCTTTTCGCCGTCCGCGACAATTTCGCCGCCGCCGATGCTGTAATACCGTTTTTTGCCGATTTCCTGCTCCGCCTTATATGCAATGAAATCCAGCGTATTCGGATGAACGGGCGTTTCGGTATGCATATCAAACGAAATGTCCGATCGGATCGGCATCAGGGTTTCCTGAATCGCGCGGTCGGTGCCGTGTCCCACACCCGTTTTTGACAGCGAACCGTACAGAATCACGCGAATGCGATCGGCATCGGGATATTGCGCTTTGAAATGCTCCGCCGCAAAGGACGGCCCCATCGTATGGGAGCTGGACGGGCCGTAACCGACCTTGAAAATGGTTTTGATTGACTTCATCGTGTCACCTGTTTCACCAAACGTGTTGTATTCAGTGTAACACACCGCTGTCAAATTGTAAAGGCGGTGCGGATAATTTCGCGGGTCTTGCACATACTACCGACAACAGTTTATCAAAGGAGTCGATCCGTATGGAACTCACCGCCGCGCAATATACGAAGCTCGCCGCCAAGAGTGCACCGAAATCTCCCGCCGTTGCCGACTGCGTCAAGGCGTTTCTCGTCGGGGGAACGATCTGCACCGTCGGTCAGCTGCTGATCTTTGCGGGCGATGCCCTCGGACTGCAGGAACGGATGGCGAATATGCTGTGCACAGTCAGCCTGATCGCCCTGAGCATTCTGCTGACGGGGCTCGGTTGGTACAGCAAAATCGCCAAGCACGCAGGCGCGGGAACACTCGTACCCATCACGGGCTTTGCCAATGCCATTGCCGCCCCCGCCATTGAATTCAAAAGCGAAGGTCTTGTGCTCGGACTCTCTGCACAGATGTTTGTTATCGCGGGACCCGTCATCGTCTACGGCACAGTCGCCAGTGTGATATATGGGTTGATCTATTTATTGATTCAGCTGATGTAAACAAGAAAAGGCTTGACCGCGTCAAGCCTTTTCGTCAATATAAATCCCCAAATAGCATATCAAACATTTGGTAGTCGATACCGCATTTTCTTGTCCAACGATTTACCGGATGAGCAAAGTATGAACGGTCACTCAACGGATAGAGCATATCTCTTTCACAAGTGTGACCAACGGTAACGCCAAAGGAATCATCTGTATGCAAAATATTCAAATATCCAAGCATATCAATAAAAGCATCAATTTGGTCTATTGTCATTTTTAACAGGCCTGAACTTTTTAATTCTTTGCGTAACTTAGAGGGTGGTGTATTTTCGGGTAGTGATTCGATAAGAGTAATTATTTCCTTGAAAAATTGTAAATCTCCCGATGAACAATTTGGCGTCGGTATTGTTTTATATTCTTCCAAATAAACAATGGCTGTGTTCAAATTAAAGCAAAAAGGAATTAAAGCTTTAAAATAAAAATGCTCCA
>SVPN01000015.1 GCA_015065805.1 Oscillospiraceae bacterium
GGATAAGGTGAGCAGATTGCGAAAAACCCTTTATTTTCAAGGCTTTTAGAGGAATTCATTAACGCCCTACAATAAGCGATAATGATTTAAGAAAAGTTAGTTTTCAAATTCCAATTTATCGAACAGATAGCTCACATTACTTTTGGTCGCTCTTTCGCAACAAAAAACGCGCCTTTGTCTACCGACAAAGGTGCGTTTTTTGAATGATGTTTGCCTTCGGCAAATGATGACGGCTTCGCCTAATGATGTTCGCTTCGCGAATGATGTGTGGCTTCGCCACATTTTATAGCAAACATCGCATCATTGCGACCAACGGGAGCAACATCATTTTGAGCGTAGCGAAAAGCATCATATCGCCGTAGGCGATGCATCATTGAAATATGCTATGAAACTGAATATGTGAAAGTCGTATAGTAAAAATCCCACCTGTTCATCGCACGATGAACAGGTGGGATTTTTTGCTTTTTCCTACCGAATACGCATCAGTGGATCGGGTTTTTGCCCGGGTTGCTGAACGGGGTTTTGTGTGTAGCGGTGCTGCTCTTGCGCAGCGGGTATTTCTGAATGTATTCCCGCATACCCTGTCCGTATTCGCTCTGCTCGGCGGAGCGGTGCGAGACATAGTCGATCGCGCGCTTTTCTTCACCGATACAGACCAGATACTGCGCTTCCGTCCAGACCGCCATACCTTCGATGGCGACCGGGTCGCGCGGGTTCCACAGGACATCCATATTCTCATATTGCCACACGTGCGTCAGCTCGTGGACGAGCGTCTTTTCCGTTTCGATGCGGGGCGAACCGTTCTCCAGGAACAGGCGGGTCTTGCCGTTTGACAGACGCTGTGCGAAGCCTAACACGCGGGCGTCGCTGTGCGGTGTCGGGACAAATTTCTCGCCGAATTCCTTGGCAATTTCGGTTGCCGTGGTGATGCGGATCTCGATCTTGGAGCGGATCTTGATGCCGAAGATTGTTTCCATCCGTTTGTGGATCTGCTTGTAGATCTTGCGGAAATCACGCACCTTGGTGATGGCGGTCTTCTCGCATTCCGCGCAACGCTCACGGCCGTCCTTGAGTACCGACCAGGTGCCCGTCAGCTTCACGCCGCAGAAGTCGCAGTAATGCTCACCGGGCTCTGCGCGACGGATGTAGTAATGCTGATCCGATTCCTCATTGGCGGTGATGCGCGCACGGTACAGATCGTTGTCACCGAAGCCGTTCTCCTGCAGATACTGCAGCGTTGCCGACAGATCCAGTCCCTCGGGAACGCTGTCGTAGCCGTAGAGCATATAGAAGCGCTCGTTGTACGGCTTGCGCTCCTGCGAATGCGGATCGTCGCCCGCGACACCGGGATTCTCGCCGTCACTCACGTGCTCGGCACCGTCATCCTCGCCGTCGATGCCTTCCTCGTTGTCATCCACGACATCACACGAGGTGTACACGATGTTGAAGGAAATGCGGTCGCCGGACAGCGGTGAGTCACCTTCATCGGAAGAGCCGCCTTCGGCGGTTTCGTCCACGGGCAGCGGAGTATCCTCTGCAGGTTGCTCCTCAACGGGCTCATCCACGGGTTGTTCCTCAATGGGTTCATCCGCAGGTTGCGGGTTTTCCGACACAGGCTCATCCGCAGGCTGTTCCTCGGTGGGCTCCTGCGCAGGTTGCTCTTCCTCGTCCTTTTTCTTGCGACGGAAGATGCGATCCCAGATGGAAGGCTTCTTGGGCTTTGCAGGAGCTTCGGGAGCGTCAGGTGCCTCAGGAGCTTCGGGAGCCTCGGGACTCTCGGGAGTTTCGGGATTCTCGGGGACTTCAGGGGCTTCAGGGGCTTCGGGCTTGTTCTTTTTCTTGCCGCCGAAGAGGCGTTTGAGCCAGTCAAGGAAGCGTCTCCACCAGGAGCGTTTCTTCGGCTTTTCGCCGTCGTCATCCTGACCGCCGTCCTGACCGTCGTCGTTGCCGCCGTCGTCGAAGATGTCACTGCCGCCGTCGTCATCCTTGACGTTGATCAGGCTGTCGTGCCAGCAAAGCTGATCGGTGATGATCTCTAAAATACGGCGGAAATAGCGTTCCACGTTGATGAGCAGACCCATATCGATCAGACTGTCCTCGATGATGTAGATGAAGTCATCCTCTTCCTCAAGACAAAGCGCGGGGATGAGGCCTTCGGTCTGCGGGGTCAGCTGAGCGACGGTGGTCGCCACAATGTACTCGTGCATATCGGGGAACAGCGTGACAAACACTTCGTTCATCATCGTTGCCACGGTGAAGCGCACCTTGGCATCTGCACCGTTGAGGCGGAAACGCAGCACATTTTTGTGCGGATAGCTTCGTGTCGGCACGTTGTTGATGGTCACGCGGGTGGCATTTTTCAGGTTGCTGTAGTCGGAGAGATCCAGATAGCCTTCCGTTGCCACGGAAATCGCGGCTTCGCCGCGCTCCAGATAAATGTTCCCCAGGGTGACAGAGGCGGCCGTTTCACCGCCGGTACGGAAGCCCGCAACCGTATAGGTGCGCAGCTGACGGTTGTAGCGGCGGCGGGTCAGATGATCCGCGGCGCGGCGTACAACCATACCCGAATGCGGGGTGATGGACACGACCTCATAGTATTTGCCGTCAAACACCGTGAAGGTGCCCGGCAGGTATTTCTGATAGATATGTCCGTACAGAATGGAGTTCATATAGAGCCCCTTGTCGGACTCGTCCTCGGCGATGTAACGCACGACCTGAAGCTGCGACAGGAATTTCTCCACAAACGAGGTGTTGAGAATGGAGAACACACGCTTGCGGATCGGGCGACGGGTCTTCGGATCGATCTGCAGCTCGGTGCGGATGTTAATGATGCCGTCGGGACGTGCGGTCTTCTGCTCCTCTTCGGGGAGGAAGCAACGCACGATCAGCGACACCATTGTGGTGTATACATCCTGTGTCTCGACGCCGATCAGCTCCAGCGCATCGCGGATCTCATCCTCGTAAATCTCGCCGTTGATCAGGCGCATCGTGAGGCGGTAGACCGTGTTGCTGAGCACACGCTGGTAGTCGGGGACGATGTTGGGGATCGCCTTCGGGTCATAGGTGAACACCGCGGCGTTTTCGCACATATAGTCGCGCAGCAGGTAGTTGGGGCTCAGCACGTGGATGAAGCCCTGCTTGGTGGCGCGCGAGCTGAACTGACGGATCATTTCGTAGGCGTTGTGGAATTCATCCTCCGCCACGACAAACACGTTTTCCGTCATCGGCATTGCCCACAGGTCACCGCTGATGCGCAGATGGTTTTCCAGCTCGGTCTGGGACACGGGGATGTCCATCACCTTGCACAGCGGGCCGTAATACTGCGACACGATCCAGCGGATATCGGTGGCGGGGAAGCGCTCATACGAGAGCCAGTCTACCGCCGACACCTTGGCGGCGATCGCCGTGGCACCCAGCTCCGTGCCGATACCCAGATAACGCGCGGTATCCAGTCCGAGACGGCTGTGCAGACCGTTGCCGTCGGCTTCCCAGATCATCGCGGTGTTTTTCGCACTGCCCACAGCGGTTGCCGTGACCTCTTCGATGCTGCTGTTCAGGACGTGGGACAAGCTGTCCACCAGACCGTCGCAGTTGCGGTCAAAGGCGAGGTATTGCGGGGCATCTCCGCGGCGCAGATAGCTGACGATGTTGCTCAGACCGATCTGCATCGTGCCTAAAAGGCGGGCGGGGTCGGAGATGATGACCAGGGTGGTTTCTTCCAGGAACTCCGCCTTGGCGGTCAGCAGTGCCTGGTTGTAAATGTCCTTCATCGGGAGCACCGCAATGCGCGTATGCTCGTCGCTGTCGGCAAGATAGCGGATCTTCCACAGGTTTTCAAAGCCGCTGACCAGCGACAGACCCTTGTTCATCCACGCCATCAGACTGCGGTCGGCACCCGTGCGACCGGCGATCAGCAGGATCTTGCGGTTGCGCATCAGGTGACGCATCAGCGGAAGGAAGATGTACTTGGTGGTATCCTCATAGAACGGTGTGTTGTACAGCACGTTTTTGCCGTCAAGGATGTTGCGTGCCGCCATCACCATGCCGTCGTCCAGCGTGTCATCCACGCGGGCAAGCTCCGAAAAATAGGAATAGAACAGACGGGCATCGTGAGAGTCGGTCTCCTCCGCTTCGGTGCGGTATTGCTCCAAAAGCGTGTACAGCGACGAATGCTTGTCTTCGATGGGCGGAAGATCCGCACAGCCGCACAGGCGATCGCCGAACAGTGCTTCATAGATCGGCTTGAGAAGGCTGTAGTCGGGCTCTTCAACGGGCTCATCCTCGGGAGGCGGATCGGTGGGCTTTTGTTCGCCGCCCTTGGCAAGACCGCTCAGGAAGAAGAAGCATTCTCCGAAAATGATGATGCCGAACGCGGGGTAGAAGGGAACGGACATCAGATCCTTGGAGATGAGATAGCAGGTCGTGGAAAACAGCAGACCCGAGAAGATCAGCACAAGCACGTGGATGTAAAACAGCACCTTTTTGGCTTGGGCGAGGCTGTCTTTGATGTACCACTTCTCGTCCTTTTCGTCGTAGGTATAGAACAGACCCGTCAGGAACGAGGTAAAGCCGTGCTTTTCGGGATGACCGGCGCTTGCGGGAGCAAGCATCGCTAACTTGATCACGACAAACAGCAGTACCATCAGGAAATTGGCGATGTACATCACGCCGAATGACCAGTTGATCTCATTGAGGAAGTGCAGAAATTCGTATTTTTCGATGATATCGGCAAAGCGTTCAAGCAGATAGTAGATCCCCGTGAGCAGCCAGTCGCTGATCTTGGGAATAAACAGCAGGAACACCACGCCGTAGAGCAACGCCGCAACGGGAAAGAACAGCTGCAGATGGCGCTTTTGCTTTTTCAGGTTGATCCACCACAGCAACAGTGCCGCCGCCAGGATGGGGAGGACCGGGATCAAAAACTTCAGAAAAGCTATAATCGCTTCCATTATTCGGTCTCCTCCTTATCCTGAGTATCGTCGGGCTCATCGGCGGGCTCACCGTCGGGGGCATCGCCGAATGTGGGCGGTGCGGGGTAGGCGGGGCATTCGTACAGCTCTTCCGTCCGGAGCGTAATCCCGTCGGTAAAGCTGAAGGGTGCCGCCAAAGCGTCTTCCATCGAATTGAACGCGGTCCTCGGTGTTTCATCGTTTTCTTCGCAAAGGAAGATACGCGACTGCGGGAGCGCGTCGATGTTGTTGTGGATATACACATCGGTGATGCGTGTGAGCGGGACACCGCGAATGATCGCCAGCGCACGGCAAGCGGTGATCGCATCCTCAAAGATCGCATTGGCGATCAGCAGCTCGTCGATCTGCTTGAGATGCGCGGTTGCGGGACGTGCCGTGGAAAGGATCTGATACTTGGTCATAAAGTCAAGCATATGTGTCAGATAATCCCCTTGCACGGTCGCGTTGTGCTGGATCTCCTTGAAGTGGTGACCGATCGTGTTGTTGTACAGTTCAACCAGCTTTTTCAGGTTGCGGAACAGCACCCACAGTCCGAAGATACCGCCGACAGCGGGAATGACCAGCGCCGCTCCCGAAATGGGCAGTGCCAGAAGGAAGCTGGAGACGCTGTGGGAAACGGACTGGATCAGATAGGGCAGGAAACCGATGAAATAGATCGCCATAGCGGAAGCAAGCAAAGCAATGGCGACCTTCAGGCGCATACGGCGCCTGAGATAGGTGCGCACGACCTTGTCCATTTTCGCCTGCGCTTTTTCGAAATCGGCACGGCCGGTCACGGCACCGGCGTTGAGTCGGATCATTTCCAGCTCATCGTTGTTCATCGCTTCCTGCAATTCTTCGGCATCGTATTTGGTGATGATGCGGTCCTGCAGATCGGGCAGGGCATCTTCAAATGTCTGATGCACCAGATCGATCGCTTCGCTTTTGCCGCGATGGATGGCTTTGAAGAGCGAATTCATCGCCCCGCGGGTACGCTCCATCTGCGAATTCCAGTCGTGCTCGTCGAGCACGGGACGGTCCTTGACCAGGCTGAAGTTATCCGTATGGGCAAACAGATGGTGCACATCGAAATGCGGGAAGGTGACCGTGATCGGATCGGCGGTCTGGGACACGGTGATATCCGTGTTGGCGGCTTCCTCGCGGGCAAGCTGCTCCTCCTGCAGGATCTGATCGTTGTTGCGGTCGATGTTTTCCAGCAACATCGTGTAAAAGCGGTTGAGATAGGCGGTAAAGCGGTCATCGTCAATATCGACGGTGAGCATATGCAGCTTAAACGGAGCGAGCATCGCGTTGGTAAAGCGGTTTTGCGTCATCGTGATGACGGCGATCCAGAAGGGAAACCACGTGTCGGGGTAGGTCTGGTGGTTTTCTTCGGGAAAATCGTATACCAGGAAGCGACAGCTCGGCGGGTATTCATACCGCGCCCAGAACTCCGAGTAACCGACGGTCAGATCGATCTCCCCGTTCAGAACGCGTCGGGGGTCGTTGAGGACACCCTTCGAGTCTTCACGAAGCTGGCTGAGCAGGAACAGCTTTTGCTGTTCGATGTTTTTCAGCAGACGGGGAGTGATCAGATAGATGTTGGACGGGCGCGCGGCGCGGAACTGATACTGTTCGATGTAATCGACCGAATCGTCACCGCGTCCGCCCAGCAGATACAAAAGCCGCAGCAGGCGGTCCTGCTCGGGGTCATAGTCGGGGCGGTTGGCGCGCTCGTACGGGTTGATCGCATATTGCGTATTGTTCGCGAAATCGTCGCGCAGATACGCCAGCGGATCGTGCGGTTCACATATGACATAGGCGTTCCACTCGGGAACGTTTCTCACCGTGTCCATCAATTGCGGCAGCATCGACGCGATGTCGTCGTCCATGCTTTGCCGATTCCACACGCAGACAGCAAGGTCGTTGTTGTGCTCCAAATGACCGAAGAAATAATCGTATTTGCAGTAGTGGTCATAGATTTTGGTATCGATAATCAGAACGGACAGCAACGGTGTGAACCTCCTTTTTCAGATTTTGTGCGGCTGTGCGGGGAAAACGGGTTCGCGGCGCACAGCCGCGTCAAATTCTTTCCTTTACGGTGTCAGAGATTCGTTATTCGCCGTCGGCTTTTTTGCCGTCTTTCTTTTCGGCGCGTTCTTTTGCGCGCTCATCGGCTTCCGCCCGGGTCATTTCACCGATACACACCTTCCACTGATCGTCATAGACTTCGAACAGCTCTGCCGCGTTGTCGTCGATGTCGCCCATACGCTCA
Organism: Oscillospiraceae bacterium; assembly: GCA_015065805.1. Classification (GTDB taxonomy): domain Bacteria; phylum Bacillota; class Clostridia; order Oscillospirales; family Acutalibacteraceae; genus RGIG1959. Next base: position 7,225 of record SVPN01000015.1, read on the forward strand.
AAATAGTTCAGGATGTTGGTCATCAGGCGGCGCAGAAGCTTATCGGCATACGGATCCTGGATGATGATATGAATGCCTTCCTTGGGCTCTTCGCGATTGTATTGGGAGGCAACGTTTTCCAGCATCAGGTCTGTCTGCTCCTTCAGCCAACGGGCAAGATAAGCGGTGCGCTGGAGATTGTCGGGGTAGAACACCGTCAGATAGTCTTCAATCAGATCGATAAAGTTGCGCAGCATCGCAATCGCATCGTCGTCCTTGAAGGAGCCGTGACCGACAGACGCCTTGAACAGCAACGGGAGCTCCAGGAAGCTGACGGCATCAAACCAGTGGTATTTCTTGAGGGTCAGGGTGCTGAGTTTCTTATACAGCAAGGAGTCGGTGAAATCACGGTTGGACAGACCCTTCTCGTATTTTTCCGTGTTGGTTGTTTTCTCGAAGCGGGCAAGGAAATCGCGCACCAGCGGACGGCTGAGGCTCAGTGCCTCATAGACCTCGTGCAGCTTGTCGCACAGGCCGTCGCTGACGACGATCTGCTCGCTGATAAAGTCACCGCGGTTATCCGTGAACTTATAACGGTCGCGGTCATAGCGGACGTATTTGTAAGCAAACGCGATCAGGAAGGCTTTTTGTGCGTCCACCTTGCGCTGTTCTTCGGTTTCGTCCTCAAAATCAGGCAACACGCCCACAAAATGCCAGCGTCTGTCCAGGTGCGGGGTGATGATGTTGGACTGCGCGGAATCGGGCAGGATGTTGTCGATGCGGTTGACGTAATCACGGAAATACGAGCCGTCGGCACGCGGATCGGCAAGGTGCGGATCGGCTGCTGCAAACTTTTTAAGGTCGCACGCCTTGAGGTTGTACAGTGCGCGCATCACCAGCAGCTCGTCGGTGCCCATTTCGCCGTCCTTCTTGAAGCCGGGGAAGACTTCAAGAATGGAGGAGATGAACGTGTCGTCTTCGTCTTGGACATCGGGATGCAGGCCGTAGGCGAAGATCTCATACGGCTGGCCGACGGGCTTGTCAATAAAGGGTGCGGCAAGCTCTTCGGCTTCCTGCTTCTTATCTTTAACGTACTGCAGGACATCGTCAAGATCCGTATAGCCTTCGAGGTATTCGGCTTCCTTCATCAACGCCTGCACAATGGTCATATTGACCTTGTCTCCGTATTCGGTGTTGACCGATCCCACCCAGAAGTCGAAGATGTCTTCGGAAATAATGGATTTGATCAGTTGCACCTGCTGCTGACGGCGATCCTTGTGAGGAGTTGCAGTGGAGTTGAGATAGATTGCCTCGAAGATCTTCTGCTTGAATTCCGGCGTCAGCTTGATGGAGTCCACCGTGTTGGGGCAATCTTCGAGCAGCATCTGCAGGCACTCGGGTGAGGCACACACGTGAATCACCGATTTGCCCGGACGGTTGGGGAAGCTCTTCTCCAGACGCTGGATGCGGCGGTCGATCTGCTTGATCTCATCGGACAGATCTTTGTAGAACTGCTCGTAATTTTTGCACAGATCTTCAATAAATGCCAGTGCTTTTTCCACGATCTTCAAACGGATATAGGATTGGAAGTAGGCACGGATATTTTCCAGAAGCTCGTTGAAGCTTTCAATTGCTCTGGTGGCATCCGTGAAAAACTCCGAATCTCCGAAGAGCGAATTCTTCTTATGGAAGGCGGTTGCCAACATGGTCAATGTAACGGTTTTTCCGCCCGGTGCCGGATGGATCGGGTCTGTGAAGAATTCATTAATGGCGTTCTCCGCAACCGCAAGCGGTGTATAGGTAACGCCGTTCAAAAGGACAGAAGCAACCTCTTTGGCGTTGAGTTGGCGCTTCTCGTGCTCGAACTTTCTTTTCAGGTTGTACAGGAAGAAGCGTGCCGAGTTCGGATGAATGGGCACATTATCGATCAAGAGATAATGCTCAATACGCGTGGGATCCTGAGGATTATAGCGATCAATACTGAAGCGCGAATCTGCTGCCACCGAAGCCGTGTTGTCTGCCACCTTTTTAACGGTATTGAACAGCGAACGGGACTGGTTGATCAGCTTGTTGAAATCGGAGGTGAAGTAGGAGCTTTCTTTGTTGTCCAGGTGCTTTTTGCCTGCGGCAATTGCATCGGAAACGCAACTGTCATCCACCGTATTGCTGCACTTATCGAGGATATAGCCGTGCAAGGCATTGAAGTAGGCATCCCAACGTGCCACACCCGTTGTAAAACCGTCAGCGCCGATTTCAGCGGTCTCTTCGTTGATGGTAACGCCGAGATAGTTACGGCTTTTACCGGAAAAGTCCTCCACGACATATTGGCAATAGGCTTCTTGCTCGTCCAGCGCTTGTTGCACCGTGCCGCTGCGGCGGCTGTTTTTACGGCGCTCCGCCTCGGCGGCCACCATATTATCGTAGCGGAGCCAATCTTCGGTCATTGCCTGCTTCATCCAGTTCAGGGCGATGTATTCCACGATCTTCTTCGAGGGGTAATACAGACGGGACACACCGACACCGCAGTAGCGGTTACGGCCCTGCTGAGCGCAACGCTCGAGGATCGTATTGTCCTCCGAAGAATTCAGGCGCTCGTGCAGGCGGCTGATGGAGGACACGTAGATGCATTCCGCCGCGTGCTTTTTGTATTCTTCCAGATCGGTCAGCGTTTCGCCCTTGATGTTCTGAGCATCAAACAGGAAGCAGTAATCAAGCGGATTCTGCTCGTACTCGTCGTACTGATCGATGGTGCCGGGGCGCGGCATTTTCAGCGTAAAGCGGCTGCGGATCTCCGAGCCGAGCGCGCTGTCGGCGCGAAGCATAAACGCATCCAGCTCGCGCAGGGTCGCGTAGGCGTTGGTGCGCAGGTTGGATTTTTCAACCTCGTGCTTGTTGGGGTCGGTGAAGAAGATATCCGGCAACAGGCAGAACGCGCGGATGATCGGCTTTTTGTTGCAGAAGTTTTCCAGATAGTTGCGCAGGTACAGCGACACGGGCAGCAGGATACCCGAACCGGTACCGCCGACCAGCGTCGAAACGATCAGCACGCGGATGGATTGCTCCATATTGTTGCTGTCAAGCAGCTGCAGCTTGTTGATCGCTTCGTGCAGGCCCTTCAGGCGACCTTCGCGCACGCACATATCAAATGCCAGCTTCGACACGGCGCGGATCTGACCGGCACCCTCGGTGAGGGGCTTGTTCATCAGCTGCGGATTGATCGGAAAGGTGTTGTGGAACGCCTCGGGATCGTCGCGAAGTGCCTGACCGACCGTGATGCGGCGGGAGGTCTGCACGGTGTGCGCCATCGGTGCTTTCAGCTTGCGCTCACGCAGCTCGTTGGCGTCGGTATCCAGGAAAGCAAACTGGATGTTTTTCTTTTGCTCGTCACTGGCGCGCTCATACGCCATACCGACGATGGCGCAACCGGTGCCGCCCAGACCGACCAGCAGTGTGGGCGGCATATCGGTGACGACTTTTTTGGACGCGGGTGTTTTGGTTGACATAGTGATTTCTCCTTTACATATATAATGAAGAACAATAAAACCAACAAGTTTCTATACAGCCGATCAGTGCTTTGAACAGAAAGACAAAACTGCCTGGCCGTTTTTACGGAGTTTGGAAGAGGTATAACCCATCGTGATTTTCGGATGCTTGGCAGGCGCACCTTTTTCAACAGCAGAGCGGTAATTTGCCAGTTCGCGAGCGGTGTTATCAATGGTAACACCGGCCTCGGATTGATCGACAGCATCGACAAAATATGCGGTGTGCTTGGATTTAGCACGGATCTTCATACCTGTATAGTCAAGGCTGAAACCCCAACCGTTAAAGGTCTGAACCGGAACCTGAAATTCCACATCAATGGAGGCGGTTACCGGCACAAACGGAATCAGTACCGTCAGCCAAGTGGAGAAATTCCTGTAAGGACGGCACACCTCCGGGTCGGCGGAGGGGTTGTGAGTGCTTTTGTAATAGATCGCTTTCGGCAGATATTTCTTACAGATGACATAGCCGAAGAGGAGAAACAGGATGATTCCGATCACCAGCAGGACCCCCAGGATCTCAGCGGGTGTCCACACACGTGTGACACCGAGCTGTCCTTCGTCGGTTGCGGTGTGGGTGAAGCCCGCACGTTCGATGACGGCGGTCACCTTGAAGTCGTCCTTGCCGTCCAAGGACTTGCGCTGGATGTCCGCTTTGCCCTGCGCCAGGAAGGTCAGGGTGCCGGTCGCGGGACCGTCTGCCGTGTAAGGATCCAGCGTGACATCGCTGACGCTCAGGAGCGGGACCTCGTTGCCGTGATCGTCCTCCACAAGCCGTTCCCTCTTCATTTCACCGGTCAGCGTCAGCGCATCGTACTGCGCTTTGGTGAGCGGGTTACCGTTCCACGTGATCTCCACACGGGCGGTAGGTTGCGGATCGTTGAAGGAGGTGCTTTCAATGTCATCGGGCGTGATCGCGGTGATGACCGCCTTGAAGCCGCCTTCCTTTTCGATCGGGATCACATCGTTGTAGATCTCGGCGATGCCGGTATCCGACCCCTTGAAGGTGACACGACCTTCTTCGGTCAGCGTTGCCACGGCGGTGAAGGATACTTCACCCGTGCCGGTGGCTTCGTAATTGTCGTTTTTGAGCTTGGGGCGAACGGTGAAGCTGTGGTCGTTGTTTTTGACGGGCTCGAAGAAATCCACCCCGTCGCTGTTGAGCTCCAGTGCGCACACGCGCCACTCGTCCGCCGTCAGCGCACTGCCGTCCTCGTGGGTGACCTTGACGGTGTAGCCGTCGGTCGTTCCCTCCATTTCGGACAGAATGTACTCCCGTTTTTCGGGATCCACGGTAACCGTCAGGTCATACACCTCATAGTCGGCTACGGAGAATGCCATTGCTGTGTCGGTGGAGATGTAGGTCAGGTATTTGGCAATGACCGAAAGGACGGCATTGCCGACCCCGAGCTCGACCTGTTGCGGGCCGGATTGATGGATGGGTGCCTGCGGCACGCCGCCCGATGTCACGGTGAATGTATAATCCACATCAAAATCGAGGTTTTTGATCGGCTGACCGTGCATAGCGTGCCCTTCGGGGTAGGTGAGGAAGTAGTCAACGTTGAAGGTGCCGATGCTGATGTCGGCGCCGTCCTCCACGCGCGCACCGTCCTTGTCGGTGACGGTCAGCTCTACATCCAGACTGGGCTTATAATACACATTATACGTTGTGGCCTTAATATCCAGATCGTAGGAGCCTTCGGGGATGTAACTGCCGTTTTTCGGCTTGAACACGGCGATCTCGCCGCCCAGTCCTTCGGCGACGTGCACATTCTGCAGGCCGTTGATCTGGCTGTTATTCGGGCTTTGGGATGCCTTGTCCTTGTCCGCTTCGGTCAGCGAAGCACCGACCGTAAACTTGGAAGTGCCGTCGATATCGCCGATCGACACATCCGCACCCTGCGCAAACACCACGATCTCGCTGGCGGGCAGATCCAGCACGATCTTGCCGCTGTTGACGGGATGATCGGGACGCTGGAACACGCGCTGAGCAACCTGCTTGATGCGGTTGAGGATGGAATCCTCGCCCTTGATGTTGTTCGGCGTGGCGTTGAGCACCTCGACCGCATCGGTCGGCGTGGGCTGGATCGCCGCTTCGCCGATGGCAAGGTAGGTGACCTTGACGTCATCGTTCGGCGCGTTGCGGAATACTGCGTCCAGATCGGCGGAGGTCTGGTCGTTGAGGAACGATTCACCGTCGGTAAACACCACTAAATGGCGCTCATCGTACTCGCCGCCCTTGGCAGTCAGATCGTTGTAGGCGGTCGGAATACTGTTGAAATAGGTGCCGTTTGTGTCGGTGACGGTGTCGAGGATCTTTTTGATGTTTTTGACCTTGTGCTCGCTTTTGCCGGACAGATTCGCAAGGCGGGGCGGCGCAGAGGTCTTTTCGTCGTTGCCGAAGGTGGTGAAATCACTCATAAAGTAGACATTCATCACGTCGTTTTCCTGCATCATCGCGTACAGGATCATAAGGGAATATTTGGCCTCCGACCACGCGGTGGAGACGATCTGACTGTAATCGTAATCGACCCACGCGATCATCGAGTTGGAGTCGTCATACACCACGTTGATCAGACGGGACGCAGAGTCGGTTTCCTCCGTTGCGGCAAGCACGGGGGTGACCGTCACGGTGCCGAGCAACAGCAACAGCGACAGCAGCACTGCCGCCGCACGGCGAAAAAGGGAAACTCGTCGGAACATAGGCTTTTCCTCCTCGAAGAAGAGATTGTTAATAAGATCGGAAAATAACAGTATGCGGGAACGAATCAGCGTTTGGTGCAAAAAGATACAACCACCTGGCCGTTTTTGCGAAGCTTGGACGATGTATAATTCAGGACAATTTTCGGCCGTTTGGATTGTGTACCCCTTTCCAACGATGCTCGGTAGACTGCCAGTTCTCGGGTGCTGTTGTCAAGAGTAATACCGGATGCGGATTGATCGACGGCATCGGCAAAATACGCGGAATGCTTGTCTTTGGCAGAGATTTTCATTCCTGCGTAGTCATTGACTAATCCCCAACCGTTAAAGGTCTGAACAGGAATCTGAAATTCCACCTGAATAGAAGCGGTTACCGGCATAAAAGGAACCAACACCGTCAACCAGGTGGTGAAACTCCTGTAGGGGCGGCAAACCTCCGGATCGGCAGTCGGATTGTGGGTGCTTTTATAGTAGATCGCTCTTGGCAGATATTTTTTACAAATCACGTAGCCGAACAGGATGAACAAAACCCCGCCGATCGCCAGCACAATGCCCATAATCTCAAAGATCGTCCAGGTGCGCTCAACCTGCAAGCGTCCCTTGGCGGTTGCGGTGATAGCCTGATCGGCTTGTCCGAGCGTTGCCGTGACGGTAAAGGCGTCGTTGCCGGGGATCTCGGTGCGTTGCACCTCGTGACCGCCGTTGGCGATAAAGGCGATCATACCCGTTGTCGGCTTGCCCTCCTCAAACGGATCAAGCGTCACGTTGGTGATCGCGATCAGTTCAATGCCATCCGCAACAAAGATCTTCTTGTCCATTTCGGCGGACAGAGACAGCAGGTCATACTGCTCCTTTGTGAGCGGCTGACCGCACCACGTGACCGTCACGCGAACGGTGGGGGCGGGGTCGTTGAAGGAGCCGCTGTAAATGGGATCGGGCTGTATGTCGGTGATGCGCACCTTCAGACCCGCGTCCTTGTCAACCGTGAAATTCATACCGGCATCGGTGGACACATAGGTCAGATAACGCGCGGTGACGGTCACGACCGTCTTGCCCTCGTGCAGCTCGATGGACTGCGGACCGTTTCCTTCAACGGAGGAGGTCTGCTTGCCGTCGGTATGTACCGTCAGTGTATAGCGCACGTCAAAGCCTAAATCGGTGACGGGCTGACCGTGCTTCTGATGCCCCTCGGGATAGGTCAGAAAATAGTCTGCCGTGTAAGGACCCGAGGCGATCCTGTCGCCGTCCTTGACGATATTGCCGGACATATCGGTGATTTTCAGCTGCACATCCAGGCAGGGCTTGCAATACACGGTGTAGGTGGTTGCCTGTACATCGAGCGTGTAGGTCGCTTCGGGGAAGAAGGTGCCCGACTGCGGCTTAAAGACGGCAACCTCGCCGCTGAGTCCTTCGGCGATCAGCACGTTTTCAAGACCGCCGATCTGGGTTTGCGTGAGATCGGGATAGGCGGTTGCCTTGTCCTTATCCTTTTGTGTCAGCGCGGCGGAAAAGCTCGCTTTCGTTGCACCTTGGATGTCGCCGATCGACACATCCTTGCCCTGCGCAAACACCACGATCTCGCTGACGGGGTAGTTGATCGTCAGCTTGCCGTTGTCCGGCATCTGCGGCTCACGCTGAAAGATGTGGCGGGCGGCTTCCTCAACGCAGTTGAGGATGGAGTCGGCACTGCCGACGTTGTCGGGGATCGCACCCAGCACCTTGACGGCGTCATTGTCCGCGTTCGGACGGATGGCGTTCTGTCCGATGGCAAGGTAGGTGACCTTGATGCGGTCATCCTCGGCAGAGTCAAACAGGGAGTTCAGGTCCGAGGAGCCCTCGTTGTTGTAAAAGCCCTCACCGTCGGTCAGCACGATCAGGTGGCGCTCGTCATATGAGCCGCCGTTCTTTTTGAGATCCTTGTATGCCTTGCGGATACTGCTGAAGAAGGTGCCGCCCGTGTAGGTGGTGGCGTTGAGGATCTTTTGGATGTTGGCGTTTTTCTGACTGTCCTTGCCCGAAAGATCCCTCAGCAGCGGCTCGGCGGCTTCGTTTTCGTTGCCGCCGTCCTGCGCGGGAGCAAAATCGCTCATAAAATACACGTTCATCACGTCGTTTTCCTGCATCATCGCGTGCAGGATCATCAGCGAGTACTTCGCTTCACTCCAGGCGGTGGATACGTGCTTGGGAACCGCGTTGATCATCGCGATCATCGAGTTGGAATCGTCGTACACCACGTGGATCAGACGCGAGGTGGCTTTTTGCTCCTCGGTCGCGGCAAGCACGGGGGATACCGTAAGCGAGGACACAAGCATCAGCAGGCAGAGAAGAACCGAAACGAACGAAAGGATACGGGAACGGATACACATAGAGACATTCTCCTCAATGCAAAAATAGCGAAACGGGATCCGATCAGGGCTTATCGCAGAAGGTAACGACAACGTTACCGTCTTTTTTCAGCTTGGAGCCAACATAATTCAAGGGGATCTGAGGTGTCGGGGAATGCAGACCTCTATCAACAGCAGCGACGAAAGCCGCTAAAGGTCTGGCGGAGCTGTCAAGGGTATAACCCGCTTTTGATTGGTCAACAGCATTTACGAATAACGCGGAGTTTTTGTTCTTGGCGCGGATCGCCATTCCGGCGTAATCGGTCATCAGTGCAAATCCGCCGCCGACTGCAGCGGGAAACGGAAACTCTATTTCAATTGAAGAGGCAACCGGCACATACGGAAGCAACGTTAATACCTTTATATTTCCGAGCTTGTACGGGCGGCAAACCTCGGGAGTCGCAGTCGGGTCAAAGGTTTTTTTATAATAAATGGCTTTCGGCAGATATTTTTTTACGCCGGGGATGTAACCGATGCCGATGATAAGAATCAGCGCGATCGGGATCACGATCCCCAAAATCTCGATCAGTGTCCACGCTCTGCCGATGTTGAGATTGCCTTCGTCGGTGTAGGTGACGGTGACACCTTCGCGTTCAATCGTTGCCGTGACGGTGAAACCGCCCTTACCCTTGAGGGTCGTGCGCTGGGTTTCGGCAGAGCCCTGTGCCAGGAAGGTCAGGGTCGCGGCGGCGGGTGCATCCGCCGTGAACGGGTCGAGCGCGATGTCGCTGATGGCGATCAGCTCCACCTCGTTGCCGTTATCGTCCGTGACGGTGACGGGCTTCTTCATGTCCGCTGTCAGCGTGAGCGCGTCGTACTGCGCCTGCGTCAGGGGGTTGCCGTTCCACGTGATCGTCACGCGGGCGGTGGGTTGCGGGCTGTTGAAGCTGTCGCTCTTGATGCTGCCCGGGGTGATATCGGTGATCGTCACCTTCAGACCGCCGTCCTTGCCGACGGCTAACACATCGTTGTAGATATCGGCGATGCCGTCCGCGGAGCTCTTGTGAGTGATGCGGTCGGCTTCGGTGATCACGGCGATTGCCTTGAACGGCACCTCACCCGAGCCGGTGGCTTCGTAGCTGCCGTTTCTGAGCTTGGGACGTACCGTGAAGCTGTGATCGTTGTTCTTGACAGGGTCAAAGAAATCCACGCCCTCGGAGGTGAGCTCCGGCGAGCAACGGCGCCATTCGTCCGCCGTCAGCGCACTGCCGTCCTCGTGGGTGACCTTGACGGTGTAGCCGTCCTTGACGGATTCCATTTCCGAGAGGATGTAATCGCGCTTTTCGGGATCGAGGGTGACCTTCAGTTCGTAGATATTGCGGTCGGTCACCGTGAAATGCACGGAGGTGTCCGTGGAGATGTAGGTCAGGTATTTGGCAATGACGGTCACGACAAGATTGCCTTCTTCGGGGGTGATCTCCTTCGGGCCGGGGCCTTTGAGGGTCTGCGGAGTCGAGCCCGACAGCACGCTCAGGGTATAATCCACCTCAAAGCCGAGATCCTTGATCGGTGTGCCGTGCAGGGCGTGACCCTCGGGATAGGTCAGCGCGTAATCGACCGTGTAAGTGCCGACGTCAACGTCGTCGCCGTCCTTGACGGTCATACCGTCCTTGTCGGTAATGGTCAGCACCACGTCGAGATAAGGCTTGTAATATACGCTGTACGTGGTGGCGTTCTTGACATCCAGCGTGTAGGTGCCTTCGGGGAGGTAGTCACCCGATGCCGGTTTGAACACGGCAACCTCGCCGCCGAGTCCCTTGGCGACGGTTATGTTTTTTTCACCTTGAATATCGGCGTTGTCGGGGGTGGCGCTCGCCTTATCCTTGTCAGCATCGGTCAGTGCTGCGGAAAAGCTTGATTTGACGGCGCCGTCGATATCACCGACGGACACATTGGCGCCCTGTGCGAACACCACGATCTCGCTGACGGGGAAGTTCAGTGTCAGCAGGCCGTTTTCGCCGGGATTGTCGTTGCGCTGGAACACGCGCATCGCCACTTCTTTGATGCGGTTGAGGATGGAATCCTCGCCGGTGGGGTTGTCGGGAACGGCGTTGAACACGCGCACGCTGTCTTCGGTTTCGGTGGGCTTGAGGGTGTTCTCGCCGATGGCAAGATAGGTCACCTTGATGCCGTCGGTTTCCGCGGAGGCGAACAGTGCGTCCAGATCCTTCTCCTTTTCACCGCCGGTGAAGTTGTTGCCGTCGGTCAGCACGATCAGGTGACGTTCGTCATAGGAACCGCCGTCAGCCACCAGATCGTTGTATGCTCTGCGGATGCTTTCAAACCACGTGGCATGGGTGTCGGTGGTCTTGTTGAGAATTTTCTGAATATTGGCGATTTTTTCCGCATCGGTCTTGCTGGCAAGGGCCTTCAGACCTGCTTCGGCGTCTTGGTTGTTCTTGAAATCGCTCATATAGTAGACGTTCATCACGTCATCCGCCTGCGCCATCGCATACAGGATCATCAGCGAGTACTTCGCCTCACTCCAGGCGGTGGTTTTGCGGTGTCCGTAACCGGGGTCGTTCCACGCGATCATCGAGTTGGAGTCATCGTACACCACATTGATCAGGCGGGAAGCAAGAGGCCCCTCCTCTGTGGCGGCGGTGACGGGGAGAACGGTAAAACCGCTCACAAGAAGAACCAGCGTCAGAAAGCAAACCAGAACGCGGGAAAACCGCCGGGCAGATGCGGTGTGTGTCAGCATAACAGAACCTCCTGTGACGATATCGCGGAAAAAACGGGGAAATCGCCCCATTTTCGACTTTTTTCGAATATATTTTATGCATTATATCATATGTGAATAAATTGTGTCAATATAATTACCTTATAAAATCACGATTTATGAACAAAAATGAACCGTATTGTGAACAACACCCGAGCAACCGTCTTTTTCGCAATCGGGAGGCGGTTTTTGTCGGAAAAGCAGAAAACCCCATATTTTGTGGTAAAAAAACCGAAACATTCTACGACGGCACAATTTGTACATTCTGCAGAATTTCTTACCGTTTTTTGGGTTTTCTCTTGTAATTTTTGCAAAGAAATGATATAATAGAATAACAAACAGGAGAAATTCTGCGAAAAGGAGAGAGCACGTTGAAGAGCAGTCGTTTTTGGAAGGGCTTGTTGCTTTCGGGCTTGTGTTTATCGTTTACGGTTGCGGCGGCGGCATCCTCGGTGACGGAAAGCCGGGAATTGGCAAACGGCGTACAGCTGACGGCGGCGACGGCCACGGTAGGAGATCGCCCGCAGGTGCTGTATACCGTGGAGGCGGATCCTGACCGCTGTGAGCTGATGATCGGCGGCCCTGTATCGGGCAAATCGCTTGTGCAGGATATGACGGCGGTCACCGAGCGGGAAACGCAAACGGTTGCGGCGGTCAACGGCGACCATTTCTCCTTTAAAACGGGCATTCCGATGGGAATGTCGATCTCCGACGGCGAGATCCTGACAAATCCGATCCCTGCGTACAACGCCGACGATTATTATTTTCACGCGCTGGGCATCACCGGGGACGGCACGGTGCTGACGGGTGAAAACCCGACGCTGTATATGCAGTATGCGGTCGGGGAGCACATCTGCTCGGTCGATCGCATCAACCGCACGCGCGAAAACTGGAAGGGCGGTCACATCTGCCTGTACACCCCGCGCTACGGCAAAAGCACGGGTACCGATCCCGTGGGTGTGGAATATCTCATCCGCGTGGATGAAGGACGGGTCGCGGTCGGTACGATGAAGGGCACGATCCTGGCAATCGACGAGGACGGCGATATGCCCATCGAAGAGGGGTGCGTTGTGCTGTCGATCCACCTGCTCCGCTATGAAGAAACGGAAATGCTTCACATCGGCGACGAGTTGGAGTTTATGTTCGAATTCGAGCAGGAGGAATGGAACGATGTCACCTTTGCGGTCGGCGGCAACCGTACGGCGGTCGCGGACGGCGAGGTACAGCTGTTTGAGTATACGGTCGGCGCGTTTACGGCGGCGGCACCGCGCTCGGCGCTCGGCGTAAAAGCGGACGGCACCCTCGTGCTGGCAACGGCGGACGGCCGTTCGGAAGCGGCGGGCGGTATGACCGCCAACGAGATGGCGACCTACCTGGCAGAGGAGCTCGGTTGTGAGCACGCCATCCTGCTGGACGGCGGCGGCTCCACGGCTATGGCGGTCGCCGATGACGCAGGTGTGTTGACGGTCTGCAATGTGCCCTCGGAGGAACGCCCGGTCGGCAACGGCGTGCTGCTGGTGCAAAAGCAGGCAACAGCGGGATCGGATCCCCTGACGCTGTGGGTGCTGATCGGCGGTGCGGCGGTGATCGCGATCGCGCTTACGGTATTGGCGGTTTTCCTTCGCCGTCATAGTAAAAACAACTAAACGGTTTTGAACATCCGTGCCTGTCGGAAAACCGCCGATTAGGCATATTTGCCAAATACAAGCGCATAAAAATGGTAATAACACATAGAACTGTGCGAAAAATTGCAAAAATTTCATTCTTAGAACATATTTGATTAACACAAAGAACAAATTTGTATATTGTACAAAATGGCAAACGCGTATATCATATACATATGGTAACTTGTCTAATTGTCCCTATTTATAGGAGATTTGCGTGATTTGCCCGATTTTGTACCCGAAAGGCAGAAAATCTATGGCAAATCGGCTGAATTTCGGCAAGCGGTATGAGGACGATCACGCGTTCTTTGATGACCCTCAGCGCTTTCGGTTTGTAGAACTTCACCAAATCGGAGAATTGATCTGCGAGGCGGGCTATGAAGTTCCGGAGCATCGGCAGACGGTGTTTGAGATCACCTACATCGTGTCGGGAAAGGGCACGGTGACCACGGACGGTCGCACGTTTGCGGTAGAGGACAACAGTGTATTCATCAACACGCCCGGTCAGAGCCACATGATCTGTGCCGACCGCGGGACACCGCTTCATTATTGTTATCTCGGTTTCAATTTTATCGGAAGCTATAACGCCGACCTGGGGCTGGAACGGTTCTTCCGTTCGTGGAACGGCTCGCAGGCGTTCACCGATAAGCGGTTGCTGACGCTGTTTTGGCGCGCTCTTGAGGAAACAGGCGCACGCGGCGAGTGCTGGCGCACGGTGTTGGGGGCATATGCGGAGCAGATCGTGATGCAGGCATACCGCTCCGGGGAGGAGCGGCTCGGGCTTCGTCCCGTGGCGGTGGACAGCCGCGCGGGAGATGCGGCGTTTGCGGTGCGCGAATACATCGAGCGCTATTTCCGCGATACGGACGATATCCGCGAGCTGGCGGGTCGTCTTGGGTACAGCTACACGCATCTGGCGCATGTCTTCAAGGAAAAGACGGGTGTGACGATCGGCGAATACATCCTTTCCAAAAAGATGGAAGAGGCAAAATGGTATTTGCGCATCGGGCGTCTTTCGGTGTCGCAGATCGCTCTGCGGTTCGGTTACCGCTCGGTGCAGTCGTTCTCCAACAGCTTTAAAAAAGCGGTGGGTGTGTCGCCGCAGGAATACCGCGCGACGCTTCGGAGCAACGGTTGAACCGATCTGAAAAAGTCCTTTATTATTCAGTATTTATATTTATAGACAAAGGAGTTGTGAGGAAATGAAAAGGATTCTGTGCGCTTTATTGGCAGTGCTGATGCTGTTCTCGCTGACGGCGTGCACCCAGAGCGGCGGCGGTGTCGATGTTGACCCGACGGTGGAGGGCTACTTCCACATTCCCGTGACGGGCGAATACGGCGACGGCATTCTCCTGCCTGACCTGAACGACGCTCACGTCACCGTTATGATGAGCATCGACTGGTCGTATCTGGAAAGCGGCAACAACCCTGAGGATCCGTTTGCGCAGTATCACGCGACCCTGCTGTGGCGTGAGGCGTACGCTTCTCAGGAAGGCGATGTCGAGATCATCACCATTACCGAGGATAAGATGACCGACTACCTCGCCACCCAGACCGCTTCGGGCACGGCGCCTGACATTATCCCCGCAAACGATATGACCTATCCCCAATGGAACGCGTCGGGTCTGACGCAGTCGGTGGAAAAATACGCCGATCACCTCCAGCTGGATGCCAAGAACCCCTACAACCCCGAAGAGGGTCTGTACAACCTCCAGCTGATGGAACAGCATTACCAGTGGGGCGGCGAATCGCACGGTGCCGTGACGCTTCCCGAGCCCGACCGTGTGTACACCATCTACAACAAGACCAAGTTTGAGCGCTCCGGTCAGACCGATCCTCTCACGCTGTGGGAGAAGGGCGAGTGGAACTGGACCAACTTCGTCAAGACGGCGAAGGCGATGACCAACGAGACCGACTTCGGTTTCACCGGCTGGGGTCTGTTCCCGTACAACGCTCCCTACCCGATGGCGAAGCTCGACGAGGAAGGCAAGGTCAGCCTGTCGATCGACGACACGAAGTATATGCGTTATATGACCGAGGTCTACAACTTCTATCAGACCGATAAAGCCGCCCGTTGCGACTGGTCGCTGCAGAGCTGGGATAAGCTCTTCCCCGCCGGTACCGACGCGATGGTGTTCTCCACCAAGGCTCGTTTCCAGCAGATCGTGAACAACGCCCGCCGTATGGACGGCGATGAGTTCGGCATTGCGCCGGTTCCCGCATTCGATCCCACCGGTGAGACTGTGGGCATCGCGGACGCCAACCTTTGGGCGTACTCGATCTCGGCGGCATCCCCGAACCCCATCGGTGCCGCAACCTACATCCGCCTCGAGACCCTCGTGTCCCGTAACGCGCAATCGAAGCTTGCGGGTACCACCTGGTATGACAAGAACCTCACCGAAGCCGAGAAGGCGATGATGGAAGAGACAAAGGACGATCCCGTGTCTATCGATATCATCATCGGTATCGGCGATTGCTACCTCGGCATTGTGGATGCGCACATCGTGCCCGCGATGTACTATGTTGCCACTCAGGAATCCGTTCAGGCGATCTTTGACGCACAGAAGAGCGCGCTTCAGGCGGAGTTTGATGAGTTCAACGAAATGGTCGAGGAAACGGCCGCCGAGCTTGCTGCCAAGCAGGAAGCCGCCGCCGCAGAATAACGCACTGTGTAAACACACACGCAGGATCCTTTTTAAGGGTCCTTTGCGTGCGTTATAGGCAACCCGTCTTCGCGCGATGTGCGCGAAACAACCACACCGACATTTATAGGCCCTTCGGGCTTTGAATGTAAATAACACAAAGGAGAGTGACCACCTTGAAAAGAGTACTCTGTGCTGTTTTCGCCCTTGTTATGCTGTTCTCCATGACAGCGTGCACCGGCAGCGGCGGCGGTAACGAAGTCGATCCCACCGTGGAAGGCTACTTCAGTCTGCCTGCTTCCGGCGAATACAGTGACGGTATTATGCTTCCCCAGCTGGAGGACGCACACGTTACTGTTATGATGAGCATCGACTGGTCGAACCTGGAGAGCACCAACAATCCGGACGATCCGTACGCTCAGTACCTCGCGACCCTGATGTGGCGTGATGTTTACGCTTCTCAGGAAGGCGATGTGGAAATCATCACCATCACCGAGGACAAGATGACCGACTATGTCGCGACCCAGACCGCTTCCGGTACGGCTCCCGACATCCTCCCTGCAAACTATGACCTGACCTACCCGAAGTGGAGCGCGGCCGGCCTGACCGAATCCATCGAGAAGTATGCGGGTCACCTGCAGCTGGATGCGAAGAACCCCAACAACCCCGAGGAAGACCTGTACAACCATGAGCTTATGGACAAGTACTTCCAGTGGGGCGGCGAGTCGCACGGCGCGATCACCCTGGCTGACGTTGACCGCAACTTCATCGTCTACAACAAGACGAAGTTCGAGCGCGCAGGTCAGACCGATCCTCTCACCCTGTGGGAGAAGGGCGAATGGAACTGGACCAACTTCGTCAAGACGGCGAAGGCTATGACCAATGACACCGATTTCGGTTTCACCGGTTGGGCACTGTTCCCCTACTTCGCTCCGTACCCGATGGCGGCGCTCGATCAGGAGACCGGTAAGGTCACCCTGTCGATCGACGACACCAAGTACATGCGTTATATGACCGAAGTCTACAACCTCTATCAGACCGAGAAGGCTGCCCGTTGCGACTACTCGCTGCAGTCCTGGAGCACCCTGTTCCCGGCGGGCACCGACGCGATGGTTCAGACCACCGCTGCGGGCTACAAGAGAATTGTGGAAGCCGCTACCCGTATGGAAGGCGACACCTTCGGTATCGCTCCCGTGCCGGTGTTTGATCCCACCGGTGAGACCGAGAGCATCGCTACCGCTACCCTGTGGGCATACTCGATCGCTGCGGCGGCTGAGAACCCCATCGGTGCGGCAACCTACATCCGCCTCGAGACCCTCGTGTCCCGTAACGTTCAGGCGACTCTGAAGGGCAACACCTGGCTTGACAAGAACCTCACCGAAGCTGAGAAGGCGATGATGGAAGAGGTTAAGGACGATCCCGTGTGCGTCGAAATGATCCGCGGTATCGGCGACTGCTACCTGGGCATCGTGGACGCGCAGATCGTGCCCGCTATGTACTACGTGGCAACTCAGGAATCCGTGCAGGCTATCTTCGACTCGCAGAAGAGCGCGCTGCAGGCACAGTTCGACGAGTTCAACGCAACCGTCGAAGAAGTTGCTGCGGAAGCAGCAGCGAAGGCTGAAGCAGAAAATGCCGGCTAATTAGGGGAATAACCTAAGCAAATCTTTTCGCTGTGACCCACAGGGGCGTGCAAACGTCCCTGTGGGTCGGCAGTGAATCAGAAAGGGTGACAGGATTCATGAAACGAATTCGCCTTTTATCGTGTCTCTTGGCGGCGCTGATTCTGATGAGCGCTGTCCCGATGGCCGGTGCAGCGCAAAACAATGAGTCGGCAGAAGCCACGCTCGGAGTGTCTGTAGCGGAGGGTACGGAGGATGCCGCACAGGCAGAGAACGAAAATGCGACAAACGTGAAGGTGGGCGCTTACAGCTCGTACCTGAAAAAGCATAAGGATGCGAAGGAAATCGACGCGTCCGTCCAATTGGTGAAAGCCGCTGTCAGAGCGGATAAGACCAACTCCTTTGTGATGCCGTTTTCCGTGGAGGAAGAGGGCTTTTACGTGCTGTCCTTCGACTACAAGTACGAAGTGGCAGGCAATAAAAACACCACCTACGACATTCTGATCGACGGTCAGCTGCCTTATCAGGAGGCGGCTTCTATGACGTTGAGCCGTATGTGGACCAATGAAACAGAGATCAAGGAGGATACGAACGGCGATGACATCAACCCCAAGCAGGTTGAGGCACAGATCTGGCGTTCGTATACCTTATATGATAAACAAGGCTATTACGACACGCCCCTGAAGTTCTACCTCACCAAGGGCGCGCACATCCTGACGCTGGCGATGTCCACCGACTATGTGTCGCTGAACAACGTCACCTTCACCGGTGATCACGCGCTCCCGACGTACGATGAATTCCGCAAGGAGCATTCCTCGGCGAAGGTGTACGACGGTGAGGAGAATGTCGTGGAGCAGGGTGAAGCGGCACTCTACAAGAGTGAGATGTATCTGATCGCTCAGAACGACATCACCAGCCGTCTGACCCAGCCCTACAGTGCCGCGAACATCAAGCTCAACGATTTCGGCGGTGCCAACTGGAAGCTGACAGGCGAGACAGTGGAATGGGAGATCGACGCTCCCGCCGCCGGCCTGTACAAATACTCCATCCGCTTCCGCCAGAACTTCTATGACGGTGTCAGCGCACACCGCCGCCTCTATGTCAACGGCGTGGTGCCGTTTGAAGAGGCGAACAAGTTAGAGTTCCCCTACAGCACCGAATGGCAGACCTTCACGCTCAAGAACGAAGCGGGCGAGGATCTGTACATTTACTTAGAAGAAGGTAAGAACACCATCGCCCTCCAGGTAATGCTCGGCTCGTCCTCCAAGATCGCCGAGGAGCTCCAGGATTCGGTGCGTGAGATGAACACGATCTACCGCGATATCATTATGATCACGGGCAGCTCGCCTGACGACTACCGCGATTACAACATCGACGAGCAGATCCCCACCATCCTTACCGACCTGACCAAGGCAAAGGAACGCCTCGAAGGCATCTCCGCTGAGGTCGCCGCCCAGTACGGCGCGAAGAGCTCGCTGATCGCCAAGATCGCGAACATCACCCGTCAGCTGGACCTGATGCTCAAGAAGCCCGAGCAGATCTCCAAGAGTGACCGTCTGAGCGCGTTCAAGTCCAACATTTCGACCATCGGTTCGTGGATCTCGATGTTCCGCGAGCAGCCGATGGGCATCGACCGTATGGAATTCTACGGCGATAACAACAAAGCTCCCCGCGCCAAGGCGAACTTCGGTGAGAGCTTTATGCACAGCTTCGACCGCTTCGTGGCGTCGTTCACCAAGGACTACTCCTCGATGGCAATGTCGCAGGACGGCACCTCCACCTCCGTCAACGTGTGGATTCAGGCGGGCCGTGACCAGGCGAACGTCCTCAAGCAGCTGATCACCTCCGACTTTACGCCGAACAACGGTATCGGCGTGGAGCTCGAGCTGGTTACCGGCGCGATCATCGAAGCAACGCTTGCCGGCAAGGGTCCCGATGTGGCGCTGTCCCGTGCCAACACCGACCCTGTCAACTTTGCAATGCGTAATGCGCTGTATGACCTTTCCACCTTTGCGGATTACAAAGAGGTTGAAGACTACTTTGTCGAAGGCGCGATGATTCCCTTCGAGTATAAGGGCGGCGTGTATGCGCTTCCCGAAACGATGTCCTATCAGATGATGTTTGTCCGTACGGACATCCTCGAAGAACTCAACCTTGAGCTTCCCGAGACCTGGGATGAGCTTCTCACCGAGGTGTATCCGATCGTCAGCCGTAACAATATGGAGATCGGTATCGGTAATATGAACCAGATCGCGGCGATGAACGCGTCCAACATCTTCACCAACCTGCTCTATCAGATGGGCGGCCAGATCTACAACGACGAGCTGACCGCAACCGCGCTCGATACGCAGGTCGCCTACCAGGCGTTTGATATGGCGGTTGAGCTGTATGCGGATTACCTGTTCCCGCGTGAGTATGACGCGATGAGCCGTTTCCGTACCGGCGAGATGCCCATCCTGCTGGCGGATTACACGATGTACAACGTGTTCTCCATCTCCATCCCCGAGCTCGACGGTCTGTGGGAGATGCATCCCATCCCCGGCGTGCGTCAGGCGGACGGCAGCATCAACAACGACCAGGCTGCAACGGAGGTTGCCTCGGTGATGTTCAACGGCATCGAGGATCCCGAAGCCGGCTGGAAGTTCCTCAAATGGTGGGTCGGCGAAGAGACCCAGGCGGAGTTCGGTACCCGCATCGAAGCCATCCTCGGCTCGGGCGGCCGTTACGCCACCGCGAATGTCAAGGCAATGTCCAAGCTGCCCTGGAACGACACCCAGCTGAATGCTCTGAACGAGCAGATGAACAGCCTCGTGTTCGTTGAGCAGCTTCCCGGCAGTTATTTCACCTCAAGAGCAATCAACAGTGCGTTTATGACCTCTGTTCTGAACACCGAGAACTCGACCGAGCAGCTCCTGTACTGGAGTGAGCAGATCAATCTCGAATTGACCAGAAAGATTGAGGAATTTTCGGACTGAACCATTTTGAGAAAGAAGGAGGTCACGGATCATGGGAAAAGAGAAAGTTGTGAATACAACGATCAAAAATGAGCATTCTCTCGGTCGCCGGATCTGGAAAAGCAATGTTTCCTATCTGATGCTTCTGCCGTTTATGCTCTGCTTCATTATCTTTACCGTGTTGCCGGTCCTTGCCTCGATTGTTCTGAGTTTGACTGACTTTAATATGTTGGAAACTCCGGGGTTTATAGGAATCGACAACTATGTACGACTGCTTCAGGATGACATCTTCCTGATCGGCTTCAAGAACACGATGGTGCTCGCGTTCCTCTGCGGACCGCTCAGCTACATCTTCTCGTTCTTTATGGCGTGGGTCATCAACGAAATGCCCAAGGGTCTTCGTGTGTTTATGACCATCGTCTTCTACGCACCGTCCGTTTCGGCGAATATCTACTTCATCTGGACATACCTGTTCTCGGGTGACTCCTACGGTATCGTCAACGCGGCGCTGATGCAGCTCGGCATCCTTCGTGAGCCGGTGCTGTGGCTCACCGACCCGACCTACAACCTGACGATCGTCATCGTCGTGCAGTTGTGGCTGTCGCTGGGTGTCAGCTTCCTGTCCTTCATCGCAGGTCTCCAGGGCGTGGACGCTTCGCAGTACGAAGCGGGCGCGATCGACGGCATCAAAAACCGTTTCCAGGAGCTGTGGTACATCACCATCCCCAATATGAAGAGTATGATGCTCTTCGGTGCGGTTATGGCGATTTCGAGTGCCTTCTCCTGCGGCGCGGTTTCGCAGGATCTGACGGGCGGTTACCAATCGGTCAACTATTCGACGATGACCATCCTCAACTACATCACCGACTTCGGTTCGGTGCGTTACGAGATGGGTTACGCGTGTTGCGTCGCTGTCATCCTGTTTGCGTTGATGGTGCTCTCGAAGCAGCTGATCTTCAAACTGCTGAAATGGTAAGAAAGGGGGAAGAGTACAGTGTTTAAAAACAGCAAAAAGAACCAATTTGCTGCTCCCAAAAAGCAGCAACGCTCGATTGCCGGTACGATCGGACTCTTCCTTCTGTTGGCTACGATGGGTACGTTTATGGCATTCCCGCTGGTGTATGCGATTTCGTCCTCGTTCAAGCCGCCTGAGGAATTCTTCCTGTTCCCGCCCCCGATCTTCCCGACGCAGCCGACGGGCGAGAACTTCACACAGCTCGGTATGGTTATCTCCAATATGTGGATCTCCTTCGAGCGTTATCTGTTCAACAGCCTGTTTATTTCCATCAGCTCCACCGTGCTGTACCTGATGATCGCGATGCTGGCGGCATATCCGCTTGCCAAGCACGAGTTCCCGGGTAAAAAGGGTGCCAACGAGCTGATCACCCTCGCCCTTATGTTTACGGCGGCGGTCACCGCGATCCCGCAGTACATCATCCTGTCCTACCTCGGGCTTGTCGATAACCCGCTGGGCGTGCTGCTGCCGACACTGGCAAACACGATGGGCGTCTTCCTGTGCGTGCAGTATATGGAAACGCTCCCGAACGCCGTGCTTGAGTCCGGCCGTATGGACGGCGCGAGCGAATGGAAGATCTGGAGCAGCATCGTTGTGCCCAACCTGAAGCCCGCGATGTTCACAATGATGATCTTCCAGTTCCAGGGCGTGTGGAACACCACCGGCGCAAACGTCATCTACAACGAGGCGTGGAAGACCCTTCCCGCCGCGATGGGTCAGGTCGCAACGGCCGGTATCGCCCGTGCGGGCGTCGGCTCGGCGGCTTCCGTGATCCTGATGATCCCGCCGATCGCTGTGTTTATTCTGTCCCAGAGTAACGTTATGGAAACCATGGCGCACTCCGGTATTAAAGACTAAGGAGGGAGAGCAATATGAAAAAAATCAAAGCGATCCTCGCAATGGTCTTTGTGCTGGTGCTGGTGCTCTCCGTTCCTGCCGCGGCACAGGGAACCGGCAAATCGTATGTGTATAACCACAACGGTGTTGCGCAGGAGATCCCCGACCCGTATGCGGTGACTGCGACGATCGGCTACGATCTCGGTATGATCACCCCTGTGGACATGGTTGTCCGCAACGATATGCTGTTCATCCTCGATACCGGTCATAAGGCGGAGGATATGGACGGTCACACGACCCGTCTGCTGGTGCTCGACAAGGAATACAATCTTGTCAAGACGCAGTATTTCTACAACCTCGACGGCACGCCGTTCAAGAGCTTTGCGGAGCCCCGCGGTCTGTGGATCGACGAAAACGGCAAGATCTACGTGACCGACCGTTCGGCACACTTCCTGTTCATCTTTGATGACAAGGGTGTGATCGACAACTCGCTTCCGAAGCCCGTGTCGCCGATGATCCAGTACGAAAACGAAGCGTATCTCCCGACGAAGGTGCTCACCGACCACCTCGGTGTCATCTACGTCCGCGTGGAGAACGATTACCGCGGCTTCATTATGATGGAGCCCGACGGCACGTTCCTCGGTTACTTCGGTTCCAACGAGGTCGTGCGTACCGCTGAGGCGATCATGCTTCAGTTCTGGAAGCGCTTTATGACTCCCGAGCAGCTCGAAAAAATGACCAAGCTGCTCCCGATGGAATATGCGAACTTCTGCATCGATAAGGAAGGCTCCTTCATCTACGGCGTACGCGGTACGACCGAGAATATGACCGAGCTTGTCCGTAAGATCAACTGTAAGGGCAAGAACGTTCTGGACAACAAGGAACAGTTCGGCGATGTGTCGCTGACCCGCGTGCGCGGCCAGTGGCTCAAGACCAACTTCAACGGCATCACCGTTGACGACAGCGGCTTTATCACCACCTTCGACTCCACCTGGCAGCGCCTGTTCCAGTACACGCCCGCCGGTGAGCTGATGTATGTGTTCGGCGGTAAGGGCAGCCAGGAAGGCACCTTCACCCGCGGCGCAGACATCGAAGCGTGGGGTGATCAGATCCTCGTCCTCGACGAAGACTACGCCACCGTGACCGTGATGCAGCCCACCACCTTCGGCAAGAATGTCCGCCTCGGCGAGACCTACTACAGCCAGGGTAACTACAAGGCGTCGCTCGAACCCTTCCGCGCGGTCGTCACCGAATGTATGAACTATGAGTTCGGTTACCAGGGCATCGGTAAAGCCCTCTATATGGAGCGCGATTACGAGGGTGCTATGGATATGTTCTACCTCGCCCACGACCAGAAGGATTACTCGATGGCGTGGAAGATGCAGCGCGGCGAGAATATGCGCAATATGACCGTTCCCGCGCTGATCGTGGTGATGGTGCTCATCGTTGCCTGGATCGTTGTCAAGATCCTCAAGGCAAAGGGCATCATCAAGGAGAAGAAGCTGGTGCTTGATGAGTCCGGCAAGGGCAAATACATCCTGCACACGATCCTCCACCCGATCGAGGGCTTCGAGGAAATGCGCTACAACAAGAAATACTCGCTCGGCATTGCCAACACCTGTATTTTCTTCTTCTTCTTCAGCTCGGTGATTATGGCGCTGTACAGCGGCTTCATTTTCAACGGCAAGAGTGCACAGACCTACAATATGATCTTCACGATTGCCGGCGTGCTCGGCGGCTTCACGCTGTTCGTGCTCGTTAACTGGCTGATGGCAACGTTCCTTGACGGTAAAGGTAACTTCAAGGAAGTATGGATCTATCTCGGCTACGCGACGATTCCGTATTCCGTGACCTGCTTCCTGTACACCCTGCTGTCCAACTTCCTCACCGCTGAGGAATCGACCTTCCTGAGCTACCTGATCATCATCGGCTACGGTTGGTCGATTGTGATGGCGTTCTTCGCATTGCAGGGCCTGCATATGTACGGCTTCTGGATGAACGTCCTGTCGATCGTCGTGACGATCCTCGGTATGCTCGTGGTGTTGTTCATCGTCTTCCTGATGTTCAACCTGTTTATTCAGTTCTTCTCGTTCGGTGAGAATCTCGTCAAAGAGATTATGTACCGAATGGCCGTCGGATTCTAAAAGGAGGGATAACACATGAAAAAACGCATTCTGACTGTTTTGCTCGGTGTTGTCCTGCTGCTGTCCTCGGTTGCCGCTGTGTATGCGGCGCCGACGGCAGATACGACGGCACCGGCGGACACCATCGTGTCCGGTGAGGGTGACAATCAGCTGATGTTCACCTTCAAAGAAAAAGCGTCCAACAGCCGCTTCTCGCTGGCGATGGACGAGGAAAGCACCTACGTCCGTCTGACCGACAAGACCACCGGTCAGGTCTGGTATTCCAATCCGCCGATCGCTCCGACGGAGGATCCGTACCTGCAGGAAGTCGGTAAGACCAACATCCGTTCGGTTCTGCAGATCATCTTCATCAACTCGCAGGGTATGAAAAAGGATACCAACAGCTATGTCGCGAGCGTGATGAAGGATGCGTACACGATCACGGATGTCAAAGACGGTGTGCGTGTTGACTACAACTTCAAGGAAAACAAGATCACCATCCCCGTGCAGTACACGCTGACCGAGGACGGTCTGAAGGCCGAGATCCTCTATAAAGAAATGAAAGAGGAAGGTGAGGCTCGCCTCAACTCGGTCGAATTCCTCAACTACTTCGGCGCCGCAGGCGAGAAGGATGAGGGCTATATGGTCGTTCCCGACGGATCGGGCGCGATCATCAACTTCAACAACGGCAAGATCGTTGACAGTATGAAGTACAAGAAGCCGTTCTACGGCACGGATCAGGCACTGGTGACCACCACCAACCTGGTGACCTCCCGTAGCGAAAACATCACCCTGCCCGTGTTCGGTATGGTGAAGAACGGCTACGGCTTCTTAGCAGAGGTCGTGTCGGGCGCGGAAACCGCGACCCTGAACGCGTCCACCTCGGGCAACCGTCTGATCGGTGCCTACAACATCATCTTCACCGGCTCCGACTACCGCGTGGCATACGAAGTGCCGATGGCGGGTCAGCTGACCAGTGATACGAAGGATGCCCTGTTTATGGCAGAGGATCCGACATCGCTTGAAAGCTATGCGGTGCAGTATCATTTCTCGGATAAGGCGAACACCTCCTACACCTCGCTTGCGGGCATCTATCGCGATGTGCTGACCGAGCGCGGCTGGCTGGAGAAGGACGAGATCACCAACGCCTTCTATGCGGAGTTCTACGGTGCCGTGACGAAGAAAAAGTCGTTTGTCGGTATTCTGTACAACGCACGTGAGACGCTGACCTCGTTCGAGCAGGCACAAGCGATCCTGCAGGATCTGCAGGACGGCGGTGTGGATAACATCAAAGCGCAGTATCTCAACTTCGCCAACGATTTCTTCAACAAGGATATCGAGATCAAGCTTGCCCCGTCGGGTTCGCTCGGCGGCAAGAAGGGTATGAGTGCCCTGCTTGGTTATGCGGATGAGAAATCCATCGATATGGCTGTCGCGGCGGACTTCCTGACCATCAAGACCGGCGGCAACGGCTACAGCACCTTCTGGGATGTGGCGGATGCCATCAACATCTCGCCCATCGAAGTGTACCCCGTGTCGCTCAACGGCAACACCTTTGACACCTCGAAATATCCCTACAAGCTGATCGATGCGAAGAAATACGGTGATGCGATCGAGTCGCTCAAGGCATCGATGAACAAGAACGGCTACAAGGCCTACTACTTCGACGACGAAGCGGTTCAGCTGTATTCCGACCTTGCGCCCGAAGGCTATCAGGCGGAGCGCACCTCTGCCGAGCAGGTCAAGAACTTTGCGGCTCTTGTCGAGGCGGGCGCCAAGATCACGATGAGCAACCCGAACGCCTACCTGTTCAGCGTGGCGGACGATCTTGTCAACATTCCCGTGTGCAGCAGTAAGGAGATCCTGTTTGACGGCGATATTCCCTTCCTGCAGTCCGTGCTCCGCGGCGTGAAGAACTTTGCCGGCGAGAGTATGAACATCACCGATGTGTCCGATGAATCGTTCCTGCGTCACATCGAATACGGCACGGGCATCCGCTACGCGCTGATCAATGCGGAAAGCGAAGCCCTGCTCAACACCGATCACACGTTCCTGTACTCTGCGACCTACACGAACTTCAGCGAGCAGATCAAGGAGCGCTATAAGGCGGTCAAGACCTACGGTGATGCCGTGGCGGATTCCACCATCACCGATCACAGCCGCGAAAACGGCGTGGCGATCACGACCTATTCCAACGGCAAAAAAGTGTATGTGAACTACAACGACAAAGCCGTAACGATCGACGGTACCTCCGTTGACGCTATGAGCTTCGCCATCGTTTGAGAGGAGGGGACGGTATAATGGCTAACGTAAATACAAAGGCAGTGTCCGCTCCGAAAAAGATCAAGAAGCAACGCGTCCCGATGTCGCTTGAGCGCAAGACCCGTGTGGCAGGGTATATCTTCCTGTTGCCGTGGATCATCGGTGTTGTCAGCTTCTTCATCATCCCGTTCTTCACGTCCATCTGGTACTCCTTCAGCCGCATCACGCTTGTGGGCGGCCTGAATGTGAGCTTCATCGGATTGGAGAACTACCATTACATCTTCCTGGAGGATGAAAACTTCCTGCCCAACCTGAGTGCGTCGTTGCTGGCACTGCTCAAGGACGTGCCGATCATCACGATCTTCGCGTTCTTTGTGGCAATCATCCTCAACGACAAATTCCCCGGCAGATTGTTTGCCCGTGCGCTGTTCTTCCTGCCCGTTATCGTGGCATCGTCGATGGTTCTGAAGATCATCAACGAAGACCTCCTCGTGGCGAACAGCATGGGCGGCGGTGCAACGTCGATTTTCCAGACGGGCTCCATCAATGAGTTCTTAGCGCAGCTCGGTCTCCCCGGACAGGTCGTGAACCTGTTCTCCACCGTCACCTCGCAGGTCTTCGACCTGTCGTGGAAGGCGGGCTTGCAGATCCTGCTGTTCCTGAGTGCCCTGCAGGGTGTTCCTGCTTCCTACTACGAGGTGTGCTCCATTGAGGGTGCCAATGCGTGGGATTCGTTCTGGAAGGTCACGGTTCCCTGTGTCTCGCCGACGATCTTCATCGTCGTGCTGTACACGGTTATCGACAGCTTCACCGATATGTCCAACCCCGTTATGGCGAGCATTATCCAGTTCTCGTCCGATACGAAGTACGGTTACGCCTCTGCGGAAGCGATCATCTACTTCATCATCATCGGCGCGATCTTAGGTGTGCTGACGGGACTTTGCAGCAAACTCGTGTTCCATAACGGCTAAGAAAGGGGAGAGGATAAATGGCTAAGACAAATACACCGGCGATCGGCAAAGAATCGCGCCTGAAATCCGCCTCCTACCAGGTGAAGAGGCACGCTCCCGGCATTCTGTACGGCATCTTCCGTTATGCGTTCATTATCGGTATGGCGTACGTGTTGCTGTATCCCATTCTGGTTATGCTCACCCGCGCGATCCGTCCTGCGGATGACCTGTCCAACCCCAGCATCGTCTGGATCCCCAGCGGTGTGACGTGGGAGAACCTTCAAAAAGCGTGGCAGATGCTGCAGTACCCCTCCAAGGTGCTGTTCACCGGCCGTATCGTGATGATCAGTACGGTGCTGTCGCTCATTTCCTGCTCGATGGCGGGATATGCGCTGGCACGTTACCGTATGAAGTTCGGTCCGCTTTGCGTGGGTCTGGCGATCCTGACGATCGTGGTCCCGATGCAGACCTACATCATCCCGTTGTTCACCTCAATGCGTTATTTCTCACCGTTCGGCATCAGTAACCTGATCTCCGCGATCACGGGTATTCCGCTGGACAATCTTGCAATCAACCTGACCCGCACCGAATGGTGCTACTACGTCACCGCGGCGCTCGGTTCGGGCCTGCGTTCGGGTCTGTTCATCGTCGTGTTTATGAACTTCTTCAAGGGTATGCCCAAGGAGCTCGAAGACGCGGCTCGCGTGGACGGTTGCTCGGAAGCCCGTACCTTCGTGCAGGTTATGGTCCCCAACGCCGGCGCACCGTTCCTGGTTGTGACGCTGTTCTCCATCGTGTGGTACTGGAATGACTACTACTTCGCTCAGATCATGATGGGCGAGCGCGGCATTCTGGCAACACAGATCTCAGTCATCAAGAGTATCGTGCGCGGTACCTCGTCCGTCACCTCGGGCGGCGATAACGCACAGACGGTTGTCGTCTTTGCGGCGGCAATGCTGTTCATCATTCCGCCGCTGGCGCTCTACCTCTACCTGCAGAAGTTCTTCGTGCAGAGTATCGAGCGTACCGGTATCGTCGGATAACACATTTTTATGGGCAATCGCTTCTGCCGCGGGAGACTATCTCTCCTGCGGCGGGAGCTGAATACCAAAAATATCAGAGGAGGCAATCCAAATGAAATTGTTCAAAAAAGCTTTTGCTGTGGTTCTCTGCATCGCGATGATCGCTTGCTCCGCAGCAGTCATGAGCGTTTCGGCTGAAGAAGTTGGCGCTCCGACCGGCCTTCGTTGGTTCCCCGTTCCCGCAGAGCGTCAGAATGACGATGCGTGGGAAGTCGAATGCATCGCGAACGGCTGCCTTTGCCAGCGCTTCACGGAGACCGCTGAAGACACCGGCAACACCAACTTCCTGCTCACCGAGTACACCGCTGACGGCGGCCTGAAGCTCACCCGTAACCCCGAAGCGACCATCATCCTCGGCGAGACCGACTACAGCCAGAGCAACTACTGGCCGCGTATCCGTACCCTGAGCCTCGAGACCTCCCCCGAGATCGACCTGGCTACCTACAACACCCTGTACTTTGACGTGGTTGTTGAGGAAGGCACCAACTGGAACCTTTCCGTTGCGTTCAACGGTATGAACATCGGCCTTGGCAAGACCCTTGCTGAGACCTGCGGCAACACCTACGACGCAGGCAGCCTGGATGCCGCTTCCGGCACCTACAAGGGCTCCATCAACATCATGGACACCATCAACGCGATCGCGGCTGACACCTCGCACCTTGACACCGTCAACGCGCAGGCGCTCAAGAACATGAAGAAGTTCTTCGTTCCCCAGCTCCAGGTCTACGTTGTCGGCGGTCTGGACGCTTCGCTGACCATCAACTCGCTGTACCTCTCCACCCCCGACGATGCTACCGGTGAAAACTGCGGCTTTGTCGATATGGGCCTGCTTTCCGGTCTGGGCGATGAGTATTACGAGATGATGGAAGACGAGGGCGGCAACGACGAGCCTGTCGATGATCCCGATGTCAACCAGCCTGCTGAGCCCGACGAAGGCCCCGAAGGCGATACTCCCGCTGTCGGCGAGGAGGAGGACGACACCACCACCACCGCTCCTACGAAGGCTACCACCGCCGACAAGGGCGACAAGGATGAGGGCGGCTCGCCTGTCATCTTCATCGTTATCGGTGTTGTGGCAGTTGTGGTGATCGCGGTTGTTGTGATCATTCTCTCCAAGAAAAAGAAGTAAGTCTGAAGACAGTCGTCTGATGATTTGAAACGGATCCGTGCGTCGCGGTGCGAGCTGCGCCGCGGCGCACGGTGCGTTTTGGAAGAACACGGAATCAAGCACATAACTTTACGTGTATGTGCTTGATTGTGATGTTTTTCTCTTGCTTTAGATGCAACGCCTCCGCAAAATGGCTGCAACACCGTAGGGAGCGACCTGTGTATCGTTCCGTTTTCACGAAATCCGTAGGGGACGGGTTTCCCGTCCCGTGTACACATTCGCGGCAACACCGTACGGCGCGCAAGGAGCACAGGGATTTCATCCATCTGCGTTCCCGTTCAAACGGTATGAATTCTCCTTGAAGGAGTGATTTTTATGAATAGCACCGTAACACTTCCCGTGGTACAACACAGCAAACACTATGACATCGTCGTTGTCGGCGGCGGCACGGCGGGTGCTGTTGCGGCGATCGCGGCGGCGGAAAGCGGCAAGGATGTGCTGATCGTGGAGCGCGGTTATGCACTGGGCGGCTCGGCGACACTGGCACAGGTGACGCCGCTGATGGGCACGCGCATCGGCAAGTATCGCAACTCCTACATCGGCATCCGTCTGCAGAATATGCTCGAAGAGCGCGGCTATACCGCCGCACCGTGGGCGGGCTGTGACAAGACGCTGTTCTCCCCTGTGACGCTGACGGTCGTTTTGGAGGAAATGTGCGTGAATGCGGGCGTGGAGCTCCTTTACGGCGCTTCCTATGTCAACAGCGTGACGGAGAACGGCCGCATCCAAGCGGTGCTGGTGCAGACGCTTGAAGGGCTTGTCCGTATCGATACCTCGTTTGTGATCGATGCCACGGGCGATGCGCAGGTGGCGTTCACCTGCGGTTGTCCGTTTGAGGCGGGCGATCCCGAAAATAACAACGAAAACCAGAATATGTCGCTCCGCTTTGCGGTGGGCAACATTGATTTTAAACGCGTTAACAAATTCCTCAAGGAGGAATGCGGTGAGGACGCCGATCCTGAATCGGAGCAGACCTATATGGCGCACGAGTGGAAGAGCACCTCGGCACCGCTGTACAACCTTTTCTGCAAGGGTCTTGAAAACGGCGATATCGAGCGTGCGGACGGCGTGTATTTCCAGAGCTTCACGTCGAAAGCATTCGGGCGCGGCGTGATGTATTTCAACTGCCCCGAGGCACCGCGTTGCCGCAACACCACCGACTCGATCGCGGTGTCGCAGGGTGTTGCCGACTGCCGTGCATCGGCGGTACGTGTGCATCGTTTCCTGCAAAAGTATGTCCCCGGCTTTGAGGACAGCACCATCATCTCCTTTGCACAGTTAGCGGGTGTGCGTGAAAGCCGCCGTATCGTCGGTGAATACTGGCTGACGATCGAGGATTACAACGCGCGTGCCAAATTCCCCGATGCGATCGCGCAAAGTGCGTATCCCATCGATGTGCACGGCAAAGCGGTGCTTGTTCATCCCAACGATTTTGCGCCGGGTGAATTTTTCGAGATCCCCTACGGCTGTCTGGTCGCCAAAGGGGTAGACAATCTGTTGGTGGCGGGACGGTGCTCGTCGGCGTCCTTCTGGGCGCAATCCGCCATCCGTATTCAGCTGGTATGCCACGCCTTCGGTGAAGCGGCGGGCATCGCGGCGGCAATGGCACTTGACCTCAACTGCGCGGCGGCGAAGGTTGACGGTGCAAGCGTACGGGCGGAAATGATCGCCCGCGGCGGTACATTTGCTCCGGTCGATTGATCGGTCGAATAATAATCAAATCTGGAATCAAACGGAGGAACACACTATGAAAACAACTCTGTGGCGTTTGCTTGCACTGGCGCTGGCGGTCGTGATGATGATCGGCTGCTTTGCATCCTGCAAGAACGACAACGGCGGCACGAAGGATCCCGTTGACGATCCCTTCAACAGCGCCAAAGAAGAAGGCACCGAGGCGGAGCTGACCGCGGTGCGCGAAAG
Source organism: Oscillospiraceae bacterium (assembly GCA_015065805.1). GTDB lineage: Bacteria > Bacillota > Clostridia > Oscillospirales > Acutalibacteraceae > RGIG1959. Next base: position 38,788 of record SVPN01000015.1, read on the forward strand.
CCTGATCAAAGCGACCGAAACCAAGGGCTTCGGTGATATCACCAAGTTAGAGCTGTACGAAAACGGCGCGCGTTCCGCGACCGATAAGCTCGTGCAGGTCAAGGACAACAAGAAGTTCTACTATGCCGGCGATAAAAAGCGCCTTGTCAACTATCCCGACGGCTATATGCTGGATATGCCCGCCGACTGGACGCCGGATTTCCGTCTGTCCACCAGACGCGTGCGTTTTGACACCAATGAGGTGTCGCTGATCGCATCGCACGAGGCAAACGGCATCCGCTATCACGGCGGCTTTGATCAATACCTCACGGCGCTGTACCTCTTCGTGGCGAATGTCGATTCGCAGAAGAACAACGGCATTTCCGTTGTGGAAGCACGCAAGGAGGTCAAGATCAACGACGACTGGAATGCGTCCGTTTACCGTCTGAAGATCGACAACTGCCCCGAAACCATCAAGGCGTACTATACCTACGTTGACTATTACAACAACGACAAGAACGACACCTACCACTTTATGTTCAAAGCGGTGGATGACCGTGACTTCTCGGAGGTGTATATGAGCTTCCAGAAGATCTACGACAAGGGTGCCGCCATCGACACGATGATCTATCCCGAAGCGGCAAACCCCAACTGGGCAGAGGAAACCAAGGCACATTATGAGGCGCTCAAGGAGCAGGATTATGTGGATTGGGGTCTGTTTGCTTACAGACTGCAGACCACCGGCTGGAAGCTGACCATCCCTGTGCTGGAGAAGAAGACGGGCTATACGTTCCCCGTTATCTCCGAGTACACGCACTACGGTGCGATGCCGACGATGAACAGCAAGTTCGAAGCAAGCGAGTTCCCGCTTGAGTTCGGTCAGAAGGTTGTCGCGGACGGCGACCGTATGATGCAGTTCACCTATCAGTACACCGTGAACAACAATATGGATCTGACGCACAAGAATCCGATCATGGATATCTATCGCGGCACGGAGGAATCCAAGCAGGTCCTCACGCAGTATGCACAGGGTGCGGCGGAATTCGGTCAGCCCTTCTATTTCCGTCTTAACAACGAGATGAACACCGACTGGACCAGCTACTGCCCGATGGCAAATATGCTCGATCCCGATATCTTCGCGTCCACCTGGGTGACGCTGTATGACATCTTCACCGAGACCGGTGCGAACAAGTACGCGATCTGGATCTTCAACGGCTTTGATAACTCCTACCCGCCGTACAACTGGGCGGATTACCGTTGCCTGATGCCCGATCCGAACTACATCGATATGATCGGTCTGACCGGCTACAACTTCGTCACTCCCGAAGACACCACCACGTGGGAAACCTTCGAGGCGAAGTACGACAAGATCCACGAGGCATATGCCAAGCATTTTGAAGACTGGGCATGGATCATTTCCGAGTTCGGTTGCGAAACCAGCACCGATCCCAACCAGTCCAAGGCAACCTGGGTCAAGGAGATGTTCGAAACCCTCAACAACGGCAAATATCCCCAGCTGAAGGTCGCGGTGTGGTTCAACTGCTCGGACTATGACCAGAACGGCAACGTTACCAACGACCTGAACCTCGAAAAGGATGCGGAGGTCATCAAGGCGTTTAAGGAAGGCCTTGAACTGACGCAGCCGTCGATGAAAGAGTAATTTCCGACTTGTGCACAGCACGGCAATTGCGGTTGCCGTGCTGTGCCGGTTGAAATGCAGGAGGGATGCAACAATGCGCAATCATTCCAAGTGGATTCGTGTGATCAGCACGGTTACGGCCGTGGTGCTGATGCTGGCAATGCTGTCGGCGTGCGACTCAAACGGCAACAAGGACGACGGCACGCTCCCCAACGGCAACGTGCTGACCGTACAGGAGGAGGGCTCCGAAAAGGAGCTGACCGCCGTGCGTGAAAACCTCATCAAGGCAACCTGATCGAAGGAC
>SVPN01000016.1 GCA_015065805.1 Oscillospiraceae bacterium
ATAATTCTCCGCTAAGGACAACTCCCATTTCGCCGCTTTTCTTTTACCCTCTCCGTCACTCGCTTGCGCTCGTGCCACCTCTCCCGGGGGGAGAGGCAAGATGGTTTGTGCAATTGTTCCTTAACGCCACAGCTTTTTCTATCTTATACCTCAAAATGTTCCTTGCTGTTGAACTTATCGAACACGATGGGAGCACGGTCGAAGAATTCGCGGTTGAGCGAATAGTAAATCGTGCGGCCTTCGTTGCGGGCAAGCAGCATTCCCGCCTGCATCAGCATCTCGAGGTGATAGTGCGTAGCGGTCATCGACAGGTCTAACCGGCGAAGCAGCTGTTGTGCGGTGATCTCCTGCTCCACCAAAAGCAGCTGCAGGATCGTCACACGCTTTTCCTCGCTGAGTGCCTTGCCGATCTTCACGATATCGGGCTGGATCGCTTCGCTGATGAGCATTGCCATTCGCGCGGTGTACTCCGAACCGAGGATGATGATCGGATGTGTCCCCGCCACATAGCGCACCGCATTTTTGCCCACCAGCATCACGCTGAACGTCATATCCCGCGTCGCTTCCCCGCCTGCAATGCCGTGACATTTTTCCATATACCCCGCAATGTCGGCAGGCTTGATCGACTTTTTTGCCGCCTCCAACTGTGCACGGTTGGCTTTATAATACGCCTCCATCTCCGCTTCACAGCGGGTGAGTGACGCAAACAGGGCATCGTAATACGGCTGAGGATCGATCATCATCGCCAGCATATGAAATTTCACAAGCGGCGAGGAGGGCAACGTATTGATCGCATTTTTGATCGCTGTCAGCTCGGTCAATTCACCGTATGCCTCCGTCGGCAGATAAAAGGCGCGTACTTTTTGCACCATCGTCTGTGCGTCGGGCAGGCACGCTTTCACGGCGTCCAGCGAAAACTCCTGTGTCGCGATCATATGTCCGTACAGCACCGAAAACGAGAAGGAGCGGTTATCCGCCACTTCAAAAAACGGGCAAAGCTCATCCGCAGGGGGTGTGAAACGCGTCAAACAATCGCGGAAAAACCGCATATCCGCCGCACGCTTTTTGGGGTTGATAAAGTTTTCCAGCTTTTCCGCGAGATCGATGTTGAAGTAGAGCATCTGGGTGAACAATACATCCGAATACAAGCCGGGTTCCAAACGATAGGTCATCGTCATTATGTTCACTCTCCTTTTTCCTCCGTCTTATCTGCCTGCTCAGGCAAGGTGTCAGGGGTTTCTTTTGCATCCTGAGGACGTGCATTGCGTTTGTGCACCACGATAAACACGGTCAGCACCACCGCAATGCCGATCAGCACGGCACCCGCGATGACCGCTGTCTGCATAACCTGTTGCTTGAGCGACGCATAAACGGTCGTCATCGTGCCCGAAACCTCCGCTTCGGACGCGACAAAGGCGGTCAGCTCGGTGCGCGCAAGCGCATCATCCGCATTCGGAACAAATGCCGCCCACTTGAGAAGCGATTCCATCTCCTCTGCCGTGGCATACTGCTCGGTGTAATCTTCGGGGAGTACGTTGGTCTTGAGGAATCCGACGAGCGTTTCGGCTGCCGCTGCGTGCTGAGCTTCGTCGGGATGTCCCGCACCGCCGCTCATACCCGTGGGCAGGATGCAGAAATAATACCCCGCCTCAGCACCGCCGAGCTCTTCCACCATCTCCGTGATGCCCTTTTTGAAGGTGATGCCCATCATACCCGTTGCCCACACGATCTTGGCATCGGGGTTTCTCGTCTTTACGATCTGTGTCAGATTCTTCATTCCCTCCAGCACCTTCGCTTCGGAAACACCCTTGTTTTTGCGGGCACCGTTATCGTTGGTACCGAGGTTGATCACCACAATATCCGCCGTGCGGGCAAAGCTCCACTCTGCCTGTCGGTTGTGATGAAATGCGGTGTATTCATACATATCCTGCATATTCACGCCGTCGCCGTTCCAGCCGACCTGTGCGCCGTAGCCGCTCGTACAGCACACCTGAATGTCCATACCGAGCTCGCGCGCGGTCAGATAGGCATAGCTCTTGGTACCTGCCTGACGCGAGGGATGGTCAACGGGATCACCCTTGTCCGCGTAGGAAAACGGATAGGCACCGTAGCCCGTCGTAATGGAGTCACCGACAAATTCGATCAGCATCGGTGCATCCGCAAGCGGCGTCATCGTGCCGTTGAGGGTGATGTTCAAGAACTCACACTGCGCATTGATCTCCTCGGTCTCGCGCAGGATCTCGATGCGGTGCAATCCGGGCTCCAGATCCTCTGCCACCGTCAGTGTTTCGATCACGGTACGTCCTTTGATGCGGTGATCAAGCTCAATGCGCTTGTGGATCACACCGTCCACATACACAATGAAATACTGTGCATCAAACAGCGTTTTTGAGCCCTTTATTGTCAGATCGATGTTGCCCGAGCAATCGCTGTAAAAGGCGATGCCCGAAGCGGTCGTGTGCGGCACGATCCCCGTGTCGTTCACGTCCGTGCGACCGATCAGCTTGACGCTGTCGGCATACTCGGCAAAGGAATAGGTCGTGCGATCCTCCTGTGCCGATACCGCCGTCGGGACAGACAAAAGAAGCAACAGCAACATTGCCGTCACCAGAGCTGAAATGCGTTTCATAACGTGACCTCCTTATTGTTGTTTGGAAAGCAACAGCGTTCCGAAAAAGACCGCCGCCGCACAAAGCACGATCATCGGGCCGGTTGCCACCGCGTTGTAGAACGACAGCACCAATCCGAGCACACCTGCAAATACGCCGAAAATCAGGGACAGCACGTGATAACTGCGCATCGAACGCGCCACATTGCGCGCCGCCGCCGCAGGCAACACTAACATCGCGTTGATGATCAGCAGACCGACAAGACGGATGGCGATCATCACGATGACTGCCACCATCACGACAAACAGATTGTCAAACAGCTTCACGGCGATGCCGTGCGTTTTCGCCAGGGTCGGGCTGATGCTGACCGCCAAGAAGCGGTTGAAGCATACGACCCACAGCACCGCCGTCACCGCCAACGCCGCCGCTAAGACCCACAGCTGAGAGGCGGTGATGTTCAGAATGTCGCCGATGAGCAGACTCTGATAATTCCGAAAACTGCCGCCGCGTGACAGCAACACCAGACCAAGTGCCACGCCGCACGCCGAAAACACACCGATGACGGTGTCGGTTCCCGCCGCGCGCGATTGCCGCACACGGTTCATACACAGTGCAAACACCACCGCAAACGCGATCATCGGCAACGAATACTCACTCATTCCGAGAAGAACACCGAGTCCGACGCCCGTCAGTGCCGAATGCCCCAGAGCGTCCGAGAAAAACGACATCCCGTTGTTGACCACCATCGTGCCGAGGATCGAAAACAGCGGCATTATCAGCAACACCGCCGCAAATGCCTGACGCATAAAGGCATAGTCCCAAAAGGACAACCATTCCATCACGCCTGCGCCTCCTTTCGTGCCTGCACGGGAAAGGCCGATGCAAACGCCTGCGTTGCAAACACCTCATCGGGTCTGCCGCTTGCCGCCACCGTGCCGTTTTCCAACAGCACCACACGGTCGGCATATTCCCTCACAAAGGTGAGGTCGTGCGAGATGAGCACGGTGAGCATATCCTGCGCGCGCAACGAATCCATCAGCTCGTAAAACGACAGCAAGCCCTCATTATCCACACCCGACACGGGCTCATCCAACAGCACCATATCGGGTTTGTTCCACGTTGCCAGCGACAGCAGCACCCGTTGCAGCTCACCGCCCGATAATTCGCCGACACGTTTATTCAGCAGATTGTCCGCACCGAATACGGCAAGATGGGCTTTGAGTGCCTCCAGAGTCTTTTTTCGCCGCGGGAGGAACACGGGAAGCCACGAGGTGTAGCAAAGAAGCATATCCTTCACCGATGTCGGTGAGGAGCGGTCGATGCTCAGAGACTGCGGCACATATCCGCAACGCGGCTTGTGCGGAGTCGGTTCTCCGCCGTGACCGCTGAAGGTAATGGTGCCGCTGTAAGGCAATTCTCCGACAAGAGCCTTCATCAGGGTGGATTTGCCCGCGCCGTTGCGTCCGATGACAACCGTCAGCTCGCCGCAATGGGCGTGAAGCGCGATATCTCTGAGAATGGGTCTGCCGTCAATGGCAACCGACAGATTCTCGATCTGAAGGCAGTGCAGACCGCACGCGTGTTTATGATTCATATGCCGTCCTCCCAAGCCTCACAAAGGGCTGTCATCGCGGTGATCCAGTGATCGGCCGCACCGTCACCCGTCACGCAGGTATCCACCGTGATCACCGCACTGCGTTCGGGAAGCGCCTGCAGATCGGCATAGTCCTGCTGACTATATTGCGAATCGCACAAAAACAGCGCAAACGGTACCCCTTTAAGCGCATCCTCCGCCTCGGAAACGGTTGCCGCCGACACGGTATTTTCTTCCCCGAGATTCAGTGCCGCCGCTACCGACAGCGACAGATCCTCCGCCAGATACGCCAGCGAATCGTGCATCAGCACTGTCGGCACCGAAGCAACCGCCGTTGCCGCCGACTGCAAGCGGGCGTCGATGGCATCGATCTGCGCAAGGTAGCGCGCGGCGTTTTGCTCATATTGTTGCGCGTGAGCGGGATCCGCCTTTTTCAAGCCGTCACACAGCGTCCGGATCTGTTGGCGGTAACGCCTCGGCGATACCCACAGATGATCGTTGACCGCCGCGGCTTCGGCTTCCTCCCCGTGCGCGTGACCGTGCTCCTCCTCATCGTGGGAATGCACGTGACCGCTTTCTAAAAGCGGGATCCCCTGCGACAGTGTGATCACGACCGGCGGCGCGTGATGCGCAAGCACCGCCTCTAAAAACGGTTCGGCACCCGCCCCGTTCATCACAAAGATATCGGCGCTGTCCATCACCACACGGTCCAACGGGGACATCTGGTAATCGTGCAGGCATCCGAACTGCCCGTCCACCATATTGACGACTTCCACGCCGTCCACGCCGTTTGCCACGTTTTGCGCGGCAATATACACGGGATAAAAGCTGGTCACGATGCGCACCCCCGCCCGTCTGACGGTATGCGGTGCCGCCGTCAGGGCGGTGATGCCCGCACCGATAAGCGCGATCGCACACAGCATCGCCGTGATTTTTATGTAAAGAGATCGTCCCATAGCCACTTACTTTCCTATAAATATATTATCTTAACTTCTATTTTACATTACCTATGTTTAAAAATCAAGTATATTCGCAAATCTATCCGTGTTTCCCTGCACCTCTTGCCTTTTTTGCCCGTTATGGTATACTTAAATTACATTCTGAAGAAACGAGGAGATCCCTATGACACCGACTGCTTTTTATATGCCCGTGCGCCTTATCCGTGAAGAAGGTGCTCTCGCCCGCGTCGGAGAGTTAGCGGCGGGCTACGGCAAACGCTGTCTGATTATGACAAGTGCATCTGCCGCCGAGAAGAGCCGTGCGCTGTATGATGCCTTGGCAAGTATGAAAGCCGCCAAGGTGGAAGCTACCGTATATCCGCTGATCGGTGCCAACCCCACCCTTGCGCAATGTCGCGCCGCTGTGGATGCCTTCAGGGCCGCGGGGGCTTACAGTATCCTTGCCATCGGCGGCGGCTCGGTGATGGATGCCGCCAAGGCGACCGCGTGGCTTGCCGCCAACAGCGCACACGACACCGAAGGACTGTTTGCCGCCGCGTTTCGCCGTGAGCGGTTTCCGCTGATGCTGTGCGGCACGACCGCAGGAACGGGAAGCGAGGTCTCCGCTGTGGCGGTCATCACCGACGATAACGGCAAAAAGCGCAGTATCAAGCACAAAAACTGCTACGCGGACTACGTGCTTGCCGATCCGCGCTACACCGATTCGATGCCGCGCAGTGTCACGGTCTCCACAGCACTGGATGCACTTGCGCACGCGGTGGAGGGCTATCTCAACCCCGCCTGCGACGAGATCAGCACGATGTTTGCCGAAAAGGCGCTCCCGCTTCTGGCGCAGGGGCTTTTGTATCTGTGCGACAACGACCTGCCCGACCGCGATTGGCGGGACAAGCTGTTCGATGCCTCCTTATATGCGGGATTTGTGCTCAACGCGTGCGGCACCGCCTTTCCTCACCCTATGGGCTATGTGCTGACCGAAGAGCACGGCATTCCCCACGGTCAGGCGTGCGCGGTGTTTATGGAGGAGCTGATCCGTTGCGCCGCACAGGCAACGCCCGAGCGCACCGCGCGCTTATTTGCACTTTGCGGCGGCGAAGAGGTGTTGATGCGCATTCTGAACACGCTGGTTGACGTAGATGTGCATATGACCGATGCCCAGCTGGATGCCTGCAAGGAGCGCTTTGCCGAACTGCCGCATTTCGCCCGCGTTCCCGGAGGCTTCGACGGCGAGCGTGCCGATGCCCTTTGCCGCCGTTTATTTGGTTAAAAATTCCGTTTCCTCTTGACAGATGCCTTAAAACGTTGTAATATAGTATTGAAAACCAGTTCATCAGTTTTGCTTTACATTTTATCCTCGGAGGTATCGTCTTATGTCCTACATCATCACTACGGAATCCACCTGTGATCTGCCGTATTCGTACTATACCGAGCGCAACATCGTGTGCATCGGTCTGGCATTTGTCATTGACGGCAAAGAATATATCGAAGGTCCTGACCAGGAGATACCGCTCAACGACGTATATACCCGTATGCGCAACAAAGAGCGTTGCACGACCAACCAGGCGAATGCCTTCCGCTTCCGTGAGCTGTTCGAGCCGTATCTGAAGGACGGCAAGGACATTCTGCACATCGGCTTTTCGAGCGGCCTGTCGGGCACCTACGCTTCGGCGGTGCAGGCAGCAAAGGAGCTTGCCGAGGAATATCCCGAGCGCCGTATTCACATCGTGGACTCGTTGTGCGCTTCACTCGGTCAGGGAATGCTTGTCCATTTTGCGGCAAACAACCGCGACAACGGTATGACGCTGGAGGACAACACCGCGTGGGTGGAAAACAATAAGCTCCACCTTTGCCACTGGTTCACGGTGGACGACCTTATGTTCCTGCATCGCGGCGGCCGTGTGGCAAAAACCACCGCTGTTGTCGGATCGCTCCTCGGCATCAAGCCCGTGCTTCACGTGGACAACGAAGGACACCTCATCAACGTCGGCAAGGTGCGCGGGCGCGATGCCTCGCTCAAAGAGCTTGTCAAGCATATGAAGGCAACGATGACCGAAGATCCCGCCACTGCCACCGTTTTCATCAGTCACGGTGACTGCGAGGAGGAAGCAAAGAAGACCGCCGCTTATGTCAAAGAGATGACGGGCGCCGATGTGCAGATCATCAACTGCCTGGGCTCCGTGATCGGCTCACACTCCGGTCCCGGCACGATAGCTGTGTTCTTCCTCGGAACCGAACGATAACGCAAAAAGAAAAAAATCTCCCGATGTTTTCAAAACATCGGGAGATTTTTGCATTCATAGCTCTGTGTGGGTTGCCATCGCCTCGCGCAGGTCATAGCCGTATACCACCCCATCGGGGTACAGATCGGCAAGCGGCACAAGCACAAACGCCCGTTCGTGCATCCGCGGATGCGGAACGGTCAGCTCCTCACTGTCGCTTTCGAACCCTTCGCACAGCAATACATCGATATCCAGCACGCGCGGCGCGTTTCGGAATGTGCGCACACGCCCCACCGTTGCCTCAATTCCGAGGCACGCACCGAGCACCGCCTGCGGGGATAAGCCCGTTTCGATCTCCGCCACGCAATTGAGAAAATCGGGCTGGTCAAGATAGCCGACGGGAGTCGTGCGATAACGCTCGCTTTCACGCAGTACCGCCGTTTTCGGCAGATGGGACAACGCCTCGATCGCCGCATCCAGATGCGCGTTCATATCACCGATGTTGCCGCCCAGTCCCAAAAGCACTCTCATACCGCACGTCTCCTGGCGATCGAAACCGCCATATAGTCGAAATCCGCCCCGACGGGTGCGCGCGGCTTTTTGAGCGTCACGGTGACCTCCTGTGCGGGAAATGCCGCTAAGATCGCCTGTGCCACACGCTCGGCGGCACGCTCGATGAGATCGTTTTTCTCGGCAAGCATCGTCGCGATCACGCATTTGGTGACATCCGAATAATTGATCGCGTCGTCGATGCAGTCACTCTCACACGCCGTTTTCATATCCGCCTTCACATCGATGTCCAGCACAAAGGGCTGACCCTTGCGCTTTTCCTCTTCCTTTACGCCGTGATAGGCATACACCCGCAGTCCGCGGATCATAATGGTATCCATAGATTACTCCTTATACAGTGAATCGACATATTGCATACGCTCGACAATGAAATCCTCCACCGCATCGGTGATGATGGAATAGCCGCCGTAGGGCCAGCGCGTCTTGTTGCGCGCATACGCACCCGAGTTGACAATGAGCTCGTTGGCGTCCTTGACGCGTTGTGTCATCGCCTCGTCGCTGAGCACCGTTTCACGCAGCTGTGCATAGCGCGCTTTGACCGTGTCGGTGTAGCCGCCCGTGTTGCGGTTGTTCATTTTGTCCGACACCCAGAAATGCATATTGTAGCTCTTCATATCGTGGAAATCCTCGCCCGTCAGCAGCGGATCATATTCGCCGATCCAGCGGTTGCCGAAGGTCTGGTCAAGATCCCACGGGACAAATTCAAAGCGATAACTGCCGTCTGCCTGCTTTCTGGCGACATAGAACGTATTCTGGATGCGGTTATCGACACCCGCCACCGCCTGAATGAAGATCTCATAGTCGGCAAGGCTGTCACAGTTGATCATTTTCGGCGCGATCTTGGCAAAGTTCTCGGGATTGATCGCATCGATCGTCTTGGTGAGCTTGCCGAACACCTCCCACTCATTGACGGCATCCGTCATCACCTTGGGATATTTCAGCGAATAGCCCGCCACGGTATCATCGTCATCGTCAAGCGGCAGATTCAGAAACTGCGAATAATGCTTGCCGACATCGCCCTCGGAGAAGTACAGATAATCCCCGTCGAGCAGACCGAGCTGTTTGCGGTCGATACGCTCGGTGATGAGGAACAGACCGTGATAATGTCCGTTGACGATCACTTCGATATACTCACAGCGGTAGCCCGTCGAAAGCCCGCTCGTTTCGCGGTCGGCGGTCAGTGCCAGCCAGATATCCGCCGCGACCTTATCGCGCACCTTGGTTGGTTCGGCGTACATACCGTTTAAGTTCCAGTCGCCGTCCTTGCGCATACCCAAAAGCGTCTCATTGCGCTCAACAAGGATGCCGTTTTCCTCTTTGAGGAGCTCGATCTTGAGGTTGTTTTTCGGGTAATTGAGACTGCTTCGACCGCGGATATGGGCGCGTGCCATCGTCGTGAATCCGTTTTCATAGCCGTGCTCCTCGGCTTTGGCATCGAGCAGTGTCAGGTCAATAAAGGTATCGTACACGCCGATGGGTGCGTCGATATCCTCGGGCGGTGCGGCGTAATAATCACACGGGATCGGTTCGCCCTCTTCGTCGTATTTCCAGTCGATCTCCTCGTCGATGTCGTGGTAGGAATAGTTCTTCGGAAGCGTTTTGGTGGTGATCGACATCACGGGGAGTGAGGTGAACATCACACACAGCTTGAGGAATTCCGTATCGTTGTAGGCGATCAGGTACACGCCGCGGTTGGATTTGAGCGTGTGCGACTTCGGCGATTGCTCGAAATTGCTCTGATACGCCGCTGTGTAGCCCTCCACCGTCGGGGTGAGCAGTTCCCACTCCTGTGTGTCGGCAACCGTGAAGAAATACTGCTTTTTGTCCGCTTCGTACACCGCTTTGACACCGTTGATGTACAGTTCGGGAGGCTCTTCGGGCGTCACAAGCGTATGCGTCTGCATAATCTTGCTCGCGGCCTCCTCCGAGAGAAACGTGTTTAACGTTTTGGGGGCGGCATCGCATCCTGCGAACAGCCCCATCATCAGGGCGACCGCTAAAAGCAACGACAGCAATTTGGTTTTCACAACCGGACACTTCCTTTCATCTTGTCAAACGGGAAAACATATGGTATACTGAAAAAAATTCCTTTCAAAAGGAGGATTTGTCACAATGAAACGTGAAGAATACATTTCCTGGGACGAATATTTTATGGGCATTGCGCTGTTGTCCGCACAACGCAGTAAGGACAACTCCACGCAGGTGGGCGCGTGCATCGTCAACGAGCAGCACAAGATCCTCTCGCTCGGCTACAACGGTATGCCCAAGGGCTGTCACGATGACGAAATGCCGTGGGAGCGCGCAGGCGATCCGCTCGACACCAAATACTTCTATGTCTGCCACGCCGAGCTCAACGCCATCCTCAACGCGGATATCGGCTCGCTTCGCGGCTCAACCGTCTATGTGACGCTGTTCCCGTGCAACGAATGCACAAAAGCCATCATCCAGACGGGCATCAAAGAAATCGTCTATCTCGACGACAAATATCACGACACCGACAGCACGGTGGCTTCCCGCCGTATGCTCGATATGGCAGGGGTCACCTACCGCCCCTATCAGCGCACGGGACGCGAGCTGACCATTTCGCTGTAAGATAGTATATCACGTTTTTGTGCCGTGCACAAGGAGGAATTTTTCGATGTCTGTTGAAGCCGTCCGTACGTATCTTGCCGATTTCGGTCTGGATGACCGCATTCTGGAATTTGATGTTTCCTCAGCAACCGTGGAGCTTGCCGCCGTTGCAGTCGGCTGTGAACCTGCTCATATCGCTAAAACGCTGTCCTTTGACGCAGATGGTACGGCAGTGCTGATCGTCACGGCAGGTGATCGCAAAATCGACAATCCGAAATTCAAGGCGCGGTTTCACACCAAGGCAAAAATGCTGTCCTTCGACGAGGCACTCACCCGCATCGGTCACGCGGTCGGCGGTGTATGTCCCTTTGCTGTTTGTGAAGGCGTGGAAATTTATCTGGATGAATCGCTCAAGCGATTTGATATCATCTATCCCGCCGCAGGCAGTGCCAGCAGCGCCGTAAAACTCACCCCGCAGGAATTGGAAACCGCCTCGGGCGGCACGTGGATCGACGTTTGTAAAGAGATGTAAGCTGACGGGAATCGAAGCATTTACGGTTCGACTCCCGTCAGCTTAACGCCAAACAGAGGCTGTCACAGCGACAGCCTCTGTTTTCTTATTCCTCTTGCAGCGCTTCCTTTAAAATGATGCAGCACACGGTTGCCAGGCTCTTTGCCTCCACATAATCCCCCGTCAGCTTATATCCGCCGACGCACAGATCGTGCAGGATCTGAGAAGCCTCGCGCAGTCCGATGCGCGCTTCGTTGAGGTCTGGCTCCACAAACCACGCCTTTTGCATAATTTCGCGGATGCGGGTGCGGTAGCCCTTGGGAAGCTCCCTGTCACCGCTTGTCACCGCAGGCGGCGGCACCGTCACACCGCTTTGCTCGTGACGCATACGGCGGCTGATATCGTAGGTTGCGCGGCGGGAAAACACCAACGCCTCCAAAAGCGAATTGCTTGCCAAGCGGTTTTTGCCGTGCACACCCGTGTGGGCGCACTCGCCCGCCGCATACAGACGGTCAACGGTGGTATCCGAGAAGATGCCGACATCGATGCCGCCCATCAGATAGTGGGTGCAGGGGAAGATCGGAATGAGATCCTTGGTGATATCCACACCCTCCTCCAAACAGCGGGCGTAAATCATCGGGAAACGGTTTTTGATGAACTCCGCACCCTTGTGACGGATATCCAGATAGAAATCCTCACTGCCCTGCCGTGCCGCTTCCTTCATAATACTGCGCGACACCACATCGCGCGGGGCAAGCTCCTTGCGCTCGTCGTAGCGATGCATAAATTCCTCTTTGGCGGCGTTGAGGAGCTTGGCACCCTCGCCGCGCACCGCTTCGGAAATGAGAAACCGCTCGCGACCCTTTGCGGCGGCAAATGCCGTGGGATGAAACTGCACCAGATGCAGATTGCGGATGCGCGCACCCATTTCATACGCAATTGCAATGCCGTCACCCGTGGCGATGGCGGAATTGGTGGTATGCGGATACACGCGACCGATGCCGCCCGTGCAAAGAATGCAGTAGGAGCAGGCGATCTGCAGGGTTTTCTCCCCTTGGAGCATCAGTGCCCAGAAGCCGCCGTCACACGCCGTCAGCGAGCAAAGCTGGGTGTGCTCCATAAACGTGATATTCTCACGCTTTTTGGCTTCCATAATCAGCTTTTCGGTCATTTCCTGACCGGTGGAGTCCTTGTGATGCAGGATGCGATGGCGGGAGTGTCCGCCCTCGAGCGTCATCTTGATGCGCCCGCCCTCCTGATCGAAATCGACATCCATATGCTTCATAATGCGCAAAACATCCTCGGGGCCTTCGTTCACAAGGATCTGCAACGAATGCAGATCGTTCTGATAACTGCCCGCGATGAGTGTATCGGCAATGTGCAGGCGGTAATCGTCGTGCTCCTTGTCCACGACCGCCGCAACACCGCCCTGCGCCAGCATACTGTTGCACAGCGTCAGCTCACGTTTGGCGATAACCAGCACCTTGACCGTCGGTTCAAAATTCAACGCCGCATACACACCGGCAACGCCGCTGCCGACCACTAACACATCGTATTGATTTCCCATTGTTTTCTCAATCCTTTATTGCGTTATACAGCTTGGCATACAAGCCGTTCCTTGCCATCAGTTCCTCGTGCGAGCCCTGCTCACGGATGCCGTTCTGATCGATGTACACGATGCTGTCCGCGTGACGGATCGTGGACAGACGGTGCGCGATCACCAGCGTGGTGCGGTTGCGGGACAACCGCTCAAAACTCGCCTGGATCTTCGCCTCCGTCACGGTATCCAATGCCGAGGTCGCCTCATCCAAAATCAAAATCGGCGGGTTCTTCAGGAAGATGCGCGCGATGGACACGCGTTGCTTCTGACCGCCTGACAGCCGCAGACCGCGCTCACCGACATAGGTATCGTAGCCGTCGGGCATCTGCAGAATATCGTCGTGGATCTCGGCAAGCCGTGCCGCCTCTTCCACTTCTTCATCGGTGGCATCCAGCCGCCCGTAACGGATATTCTCGCGGATGGTATCGGCAAACAGCAGCACCTCCTGCTGAACGATGCCGACTGCCTGCCGCAGTGACGACAGCGTCACATCGCGGATATCCGATCCGTCCACGGTGATCGTGCCCGCGGTGCTCTCGTAAAAACGCGGAAGCAGATGGCACAGAGTCGTTTTGCCGCCGCCCGAAGGACCGACAAGCGCCACGGTTTTGCCCGCTTTGATTGAAAGCGACACATCCGCCAGCACCGATTCCCCTTCGTTGTAGGAAAAGGTCACATTTTCATAACGCACATCACCGCGCACATCGGAAAGTGTTTGGGCATCCTCCTTGTCGGCGATTTCGGGTTCGATACTCAGCAGTTCGCAAAACCGCTTGAAGCCCGCCATACCGACGTTATACTGCTCGGCAAAATTGGCAAGGCGGCGAATCGGCGCGATAAACGTGCCGACATACAGCGAGAAGGTCAGCAGATCCACAAGCTCCATACCGTCACGCATAATCAGGAAGCCGCCCAGCGCGATCACCGCGATCTGGAACAGACTGGTGAAAAATTCCATTCCCGAATGGAAGATGCCCATTTCGCGGTAAAAGGTCTTGCGCGCGGTTTTGTATTGCTGATTGCCGCGCTCGAATTTTTCCACTTCGTAGGCTTCGTTGGTGAACGCCTTGGCAACGCGCGCACCCGAAATGCTCGATTCGATGTCGCTGTTGATCACACCGATCTTTTCCTTGACTTCGCGGGAGCTTTTTGCCATACGCTTGCGCCGCCACGCGGTGAACAGCAGGATCAGCGGTGCCAGGATCAGCAGTAATACCGCCATCTCCCACTGCAACGTCCACATAATGACAATGGCACCGACAAGCTCGATCACCGAGATGACCACATCCTCGGGGCCGTGATGCGCCAACTCCACGATCTCGAACAGGTCGCTTGTGATGCGGGACATCAGCGAACCCGTGCGGTTCTGATCAAAGAACGAGAACGGCAGCTTTTGCATATGGGTGAACAGCTCCCGCTTCATATCCGTTTCCATATAGACACCCATCGTGTGTCCCCAATAGCTGACCACAAACTGCAGGCAAGCGCGCACCACATACCCGATGAGCAGTACCGCCATCAGCCAAAAGAACGCGGTATACGCACTTTGCGGCAACAGTTCGTTGATCGCATAACGCGTTGCTACGGGAAAAATCAGTTCCACCGCCGCGATGCTGACCGTACAGCCCATATCCAGCGCAAACAGCCCGATATACGGCTTATAAAATGAGAGGAATTTGCGAATCATAAAAAGGATCTCTTTTCTGTATAGTTTATCAGTATAATTATAACACTTCGGAAAAAGATGTCAATATAAAAAGGAGGTGTTGCTTGAACACCTCCTTCGTTTATTCCCGTTGTTCCCGATAGTTGCCTAAAAGCGTAAACTGCGGCAGCTCCTCGCTGAGCGCGCACAAAAGTGCCACCGTGTTTTCGTTTTGCAGATTTCCTTCAAAATCGAGATAAAACGCGTATTCAAAGCTGCCGTTGCGAAGCGGACGGCTTTCTAACTTTGTCAGGTTCAGCCCCTCAAGCGCAAAGCGCGCCAGAATGTGATACAGCGAACCCGTTACGTGCGGCAGGCAGAACAACAGCGTGATGCGGTCGGCATCCTGCGGAATGCACAGCTCCCGCGAAATCGCCACAAAGCGCGTGGTGTTGCCTTCAAAGGTCTGAATGCCGTCGGCAAGCACCGTCAGCCCGAATGCCTGCGCCGCCTGCACAGAACCGATCGCGGCAAGCGAAGCATCCCCCTGCGCGGCAACCATCGCCGCCGCCGTTGCCGTGTTGCCGTAGCTTTGCTCGGCAAACCCGTGACGGCGGATAAACTCGCGGCACTGCGAGAGTGCCTGCGGATGCGACACAACCGTTTTTACACCCTCCGCACGCGCGCCCTTGACCCCGAGCAGACACTGCCGCACAGGCACATCCACCGCCGCCGCAATATGACAGCGATTCGCCATAATCAGGTCAAACACCTCGTGCACCGAGCCGGTGGACGAATTCTCCACGGGAAGTAGACCGTAGTCCGCTTCGCCGTCACGCACCGCCGCGATCACCTCTTCCCACGTGGTGACAAACTGCGGCATTGTGCCCGCAAACAGACGCGAAGCCGCCTCGTGCGAAAACGCCCCCTGCGTTCCCTGACACACGATACGCGCTTTCTCCGCCGCGATCAGCGACCGCGGGGCGTTGGCAAGGCGGTCGCGAAGATCGCTTCCCGCACCCAGCATCCGATGCTGAAGAGCACGGGATACCTCCATCACCGTCGAATAGACAAGCGCATTTGCGCGCCCGTAGCCGTAGTCGTCGGGGTCAAGCTCTCCGCTTTTTTTCGCCACCGCCTGCACCACCTCACGCTCACGCTGTTCGTTGAGGACGGGGATGCCGTGTTGCTGTTTGTATGCCGCCACTTCGCGCGAACAATCCAACCGTTCACACAACAGCGGCACCAATTCCCCGTCAATGCGGTCGATATCCTCACGGATTTTTGACAGATCCATTATGCTTCACTCTCCATCAGGTCCAGTAAGCCGATTGCCGTGACCGCCTCTAAAACAGGCACGGCACGCGGCACAATGCACGGATCGTGACGACCGCGGATCACCGTGGTTGTATTGATGCCGTGCTGAACATCTACACTCGCCTGCACCTGCCCGATGGACGGTGTCGGTTTGATGACGGCACGCAGGATCAGCGGTGCACCGTCGGTGATGCCGCCTAAAATGCCGCCGTTGTGGTTGCTCATCAGTCCGAGCTTGCCGTGCTCATCGTAATGCAGGCAGTCATTCGCCTCAGAGCCGCGCATAGACCCCAAGGCAAAGCCGTCGCCGAATTCCAGACCCTTGACAGCGGGGATGCCGAAGATCAGCGGACTGAGCACATTTTCCACGCCGCCGAACATCGGTGATCCGAGTCCCTCGGGCAATCCCGTCACCGCAAGCTCAATGATGCCGCCGATGCTGTCCGCCGCCTGCTTTGCCGCGGCAACCGCGGCACGCATCGGCGCTTCCTTGGTTTCATCGATCAGTGAAAACCTCTTTTCGGACAGCTCCTTGAGAAGAGACGCGCGCACCCCAAGTGCATCAAACGCTTCGTCACGCACATCTCCGATCTGCAGGATATGGGCACCGATCGTGATACCGCGACGCGCTAAAATCTGTCGGCACACCGCGCCTGCAAAGACGATGGGTGCTGTCAGGCGACCGCTGAAATGTCCGCCGCCGCGGATATCGTTGGCGCCGTTGTAGCGCACCATACCCGTATGATCGGCGTGGCCGGGACGCGGTACGCTGAGCTGGGCGGCATAATCGCCGCTTCGGGTATTTTCATTCACAATGACCGCCGTCAAGGGCGTACCCGTCGTGACACCATTGCAAAAACCCGACACAACGCGCGGCTCATCGCTCTCCTTGCGCGCTGTCGCCGTCGGATCGTTGCCGGGCGCACGACGCGCCATCTGCGCATATACCGCCTCAAGATCGATCGCTTCGCCTGCGGGAAGATCGTGCAAGGTACAGCCGATCATCTCGCCGTGGCTCTCGCCGAACACCGACAGCTTGACACGCTTTCCGATTTCAGAGCTCACGAATCATTCCTCCGATCTGTTCATACTCCTTAAAAAACGACGGCCAGCTTTTTGCCACGCTGTGCGCGTCGGTAATATCCACACATCCCGTGCTGATAAGCGCCGCGATGGCCGCACTCATCACGATGCGGTGATCGTTTGCGCCGTCAACCCTGCCGCCGCGAAGTGCATGCCCCGACACGAGCAGTTCATCCTCGCGTTCGGTCACCTCACCGCCGAGAGCAAGAATCATCGCCGCTGTCGTTTGCAAGCGGTCGCTTTCTTTCAGGCGCAGTCTGGCGGCATTATACAGCCGTGTTGTCCCCGTTGCCGCCGCTGCCGCCACCGATAAGATCGGCACTAAATCGGGGATGTCCGAGACATCCGCTTCCACCGCACAAAGCGGTGACCGACGGCAGAACAGCCCGTCTTCCCGCCACTCGATCCGGGCGCCCATCTCCCGCAGGATCGCTTCGATGCGTTTATCGCCCTGCAGGCTGTCGCGACGCAGTCCCGTGACGGTCAGCTCGCCGCCGATCGCCGCCGCCGTCAGCCAGAACGCCGCCTGCGACCAGTCACCCTCCACCGTGTGATCATACAAGGCGTAGGATTGCGAGCCCTTCACCGCGTAACCGCGGTCGGTTTTCTCCATTTGAATGCCTGCTTCACGCAGGACCTCAAGCGTCATCTCCACATAGCCCGCCGATTGAAGCGGCGAGGTCAGCACGATCTCGCTGTCCTCTTCACAAAGCGGTAAGGCAAACAGCAAGCCCGTGATAAACTGGCTGGACACATCGCCTGCGACACGGTATTCCCCGCCGCGAAGCTGTCCTTTGATATGTACGATGCCGCCCTCACAGGCAGGACGCGTCAGCGTCACACCGTGCGGCGGCAGACAGTCGGCATAGGTTGTCATCGGCCGCTCGGGGAGACGCCCTTTGCCGACAAAGGTGACCTCTTTGCCCAAAGCGGCAAAAATCGGCACAAAAAAGCGGAGCGTCGAGCCGCTTTCACCGCAATCGGCAATCGGCAAGCCCTCGGCATTCTCACCCGAAAAGGTCACGGTTTGTCCGTCAACCGTTGCCGCTTTGCCGAGGGCGAGCAAGCACCGCAGGGTCGCCTCCATATCCTGCGACGGAATGATCCCGTCAACGCGGCTCTCTCCCGACAGTGCCGCCGCGATCAGTGCGCGATGTGCCGCCGATTTGGACGGCGGTGCTTTGACAACGCCGCTGACCTTGTTCGCCATAACCGATACGACAGACACGGGCACGACCTCCTTACGGTTTATAACACAAATCCCTCTAATTCACGGACCGCAACGCGGTGACAAAACGCATCGCCGATGGCGGAAAGCAACACGAGATCGACGTTGCCGCCGATGCATTTTTTATCGAGCTTGACAGCATCAAGATACTCCGACACCGCCGCCGGTCCCTTTGTCGGCAGTCCGAATTTCCGAAGCAATGCGCACAGCCGCTTGGTCGTGCCGCTCTCGGTCAGACCTGCCCGTTCGGAAGCGGCGGTTATCGCCGCCATACCGACCGCCACCGCACAGCCGTGGCTGATGCCGGTATACTTCAGATGCTTTTCCAGCGCGTGACCGAGCGTATGCCCGAAATTGAGCAGCTTGCGCTCGCCGTGCTCGTGCTCATCGTTTTCCACCACGCGGCATTTGATCAGCATACACCGCCGCACCACCTCACACAGCAGTGCGGGCGAAAACGGCTGATCCTTTTCCAGCAGTTCAAACAGCTCGCGGTCTCGGATGCACGCCGATTTGACCACCTCACCCATACCGTCCGTCACGTATTCCTGCGGCAGGGTGGACAGTGTGTCAATATCGGCGATCACGCGGATAGGCTGATGAAACGCACCGACAAGATTTTTTCCCTCGGGGATGTCCACGCCCGTCTTGCCGCCGATGGACGAATCCACCTGCGCCAGAAGCGATGTCGGGATCTGCACAAAATCGATCCCGCGCATCCACGTGGCGGCGGCATAGCCCGCCATATCGCCCGTCACACCGCCGCCGAGTGCCACGATGACATCCGAGCGGTCAAACTGTCCGCGGGCAAGTGCCGAATAGATATGATTGATCGTCACAAGCGTTTTGTGCTTCTCTCCCGCGGGAAAGGTCAGTACCGATACCACGCGGTATCCCGCTTTTACCAGACTGTCACTCACGGTCTTGGCATACAGCTTGGATACATTGCTGTCGCTGACCACAAGGGCACGTGCGCCCTTGTGCACCTCGCGGATCAACTCGCCCGCGTGCGCTATCAGACCGCGTCCGAGCTTGATCTCATAGGGTTTTCCCGTGTTGACGGGAATGGTGATAACCGACATAGGTACTTACTCCTCAATATCCTGAACAACGGGCTTTCCGTCCGCGCGCAATTTGCACAGACGGCCTTCCTTGATCATTCGTTTCATATGGGCTTCGTCTTTATCCTCGATTGCTTTGCGGAATTCCTCAAGACGGGCGATAAGCTGTTCGAGTTCATTTTCCAGCAGGTCGCTGTTTTGCGCAAACAGCTCACTCCACAGCATCTCATCCACCGTCGCCACACGCGACACATCGCGGTAGCTGCCTGCCGAAAAGCCCTCGTGACGCGCACTGCAGGGGGACTGCACATACGCTCCCGCCAGCACGTGCGGAAGCTGACTGGTAAACGCGATCATACGGTCGTGCTCCTCGGGAGTCGTCACCGTCAGGCGGGTGCACCCGAGCGCTTTGGCAAACGCACGCATTGCCTTCATCGTCTCCTCGGACACATCGTCATCGGGCGTGATGATGAAGCTGGCACCGTGGAACAGCGCGGCATCCGCCTGAGCAAAGCCGTTTTTCTCCTTGCCCGCCATCGGATGCGCACCGACAAATGTCAAGCCGTATTGATTACAGATCGGGGTACATTCCTGCACGATATACCGTTTGACACCGCACAGGTCCGTCACAAGAGCACCCTTTTTCATCTTGGGTGCCAACTCACCGAGTACCGCGACCGCCGCACGGGGCGGCAGTGCGAGAATCAGCATATCCGCCTCGCGGAGAAGCTCCTCATTGCACACCTCATCAACGGCGTGGCGCTTGAGTGCCTGCATCACCACGGCGGGATCCTTGTCCAGTCCCACCACGCGCACGGGAGAGGCTTTTTGCAGTGCCATTGCCACCGATCCGCCCATCAGTCCGAGACCGGCGATCACAACGGTTCCTTGCATCGTCTGTTCCTGTTGCATCTGTCATCCATCCTTTATTTGAAAATGTTGAGTGTTTTATCAAACGCAGGGGCAAGTGCTTTCAGTTTTTCCATCACTTCCGTGAACTGTGCCGGTGTCAGCGACTGCGCACCGTCACACATCGCACGCGGCGGGTCGTTGTGCACCTCGATGATCAGGCCGTCCGCGCCTGCGGCAAGTGCCGCCGCACACATCGGTGCCACAAGGGAGCTTTTGCCCGTTGCGTGACTGGGATCCACCACCACAGGCAGGTGAGTCAATTCCTTGAGCAACGGGATCGCCGCCAGATCCAGCGTGTTGCGGGTCATCGTTTCGAAGGTGCGGATGCCGCGTTCGCACAGGATCACCTTTTCGTTGCCGCCCGCCATAATGTATTCGGCACTCATCAGCCATTCCTCAATGGTGTTGGACAGACCGCGCTTGAGCAGGATCGGTTTGTCCAGCTTGCCCAGCTCCTTGAGAAGCTCAAAATTCTGCATATTGCGTGCACCGACCTGAATCACATCGACATCCTCAAACAGGATCAGATGTGCCGCCGACATAATCTCCGTCACGATGGGCAATCCCGTTTCCTTGCGGGCGTGGCGCAGAAGCTCCAGTCCCTCCGCACGCATTCCCTGGAAGGCATACGGCGATGTGCGAGGCTTGAACGCACCGCCGCGCAAGAAGGTCGCGCCCGCCTGCTTGACATCGCGGGCAAGCAGAGTGATCTGCTCCTCGCTCTCCACCGAGCAGGGACCCGCGATCACGGAAAAATTGTCGCCGCCGATGCAACAGCCGTGCCCGAGATCCACCACCGTATCCGTCGGATGGAACTCGCGACTGCCTTTTTTATAGGGCTTGGACACGCGCTGTACGCGCTCCACAAACTCCTGCTGCTGGATGAAATCCACATCCACAGCACTGGTATCACCGAGCAGACCGAGCACGGTGGACTGATCGCCCACCCATTTGTTCACACGAATGCTGTGTTCGCCGAAATACCGCGAAAATTCTTCGATCTGCTGTTCGCTGACATTCGGTTTCAATACGATAATCATAACTATTACCCGCCTTCTACGAAAAAATATGAAAAGCGACACTCAAAGATGTGCTTTGAGTGTCGCTTTGAATCCAACTGTTCGCAGGATCGCCGTTACGTCCTGCCACTCATTGCATCATCGTTTTTTACCGTAGCCGAAAAAGCCCTGACCAAAATAGCCAAAGCTTGCATACACGGTAAATCGATTGTCGCATCGACGAGTGATCATAGGTGTTCGGTCTCCTGAAAATTTATTGCTTTACTATGATAAACCAAATAATACGGTTTGTCAACCCTTAATTGTAAGAAATATCCGACGAATATCCCGACGCCGCCACGCAAAGATACACCTTGCCCTGCGCGATCGTCAGCTTCGAGCCGTCCTTCTCGGTCATGGTGAAGCCGCCCTCACTGCGTGTCCAGTCAAAACGGCGCATTTTGCCGTCCGAGAACACGTAGCCCTCACCGCTTTGGAGATAAAAATCGATCGTGGTATCGTTTTCCCAGTATTTATCGGTATACAGCACCAACACGGTGTTCGGCGTGATCGCCGCTCCCGAAGCATCGGTATGAACGGATTCGGAATAACCGTTTGTCTTGGTGTATGTCTTTTTCGCGCTGTCATAGGTAAAGCCGATCCGCTGAGCCCCCGACATCGTAATGCTCACCTTCGTGGCGGTCTCGCCCGTTTGCGCGCCGAATGTCCAAGGGATCTCCCTGGTCGGAGTGGTGGAATAGTCGCGGTCGGTCAGGTACTTTGTCAGATACTCGCCGTTCGTGCGCAGGCGGTATTCGTAATCGTGCGGGAAGCTGTGGTCGCGCCACGAATACTCACCGCCGTTTTCACCGCCGTTGACATCCATATCCGCAATATCGGAGGAGGCGATGTAATCCAGCGCCGTGTAACTGCCGCCGGCGTGCGCATAGCCGAGCCCGAGAGCTTGCGCAATCTTGGCAAACGGGGTGCGCGCCGAGCGCACGGGGCCGATCGCTTCGGGGACGCGTTCACTGCTTGCAAACACCGCCATCAGGCGCGTGATACCGCCTTCGGTTTCGGCTTCCACCCACATATCCGCCGAGCCGATGCCGACCTGCTCGGACTGAATAAAATCGTTGTTGGCAACCATCACGCCGACAGGACGCGACAGCGAGCCGCTCATATCCTCAACGCCCGTAACGGCGTTGACCTGAAACAACGGTGCGGGAGCGACCGTCGTGGTGGTCGGTGCAGACGTGGAGTCCACGGGTGCGATCACAGGAGGATCCATCCCGATATCAACCGCAGGCGGTTCTTCCTCCTTGCACGCCGTCATCGAAAAAAGCATTGTCGCCGCAAGACCGATACTTAACCATTTATAAACGCAATTCATAGTGGAACTCTCCTTCAAAAAGGTATAGATATAGTATACTCCTCTTTCCTGTATTTTGCAATCCCCAAATATTAGGATTGACAAATTCCGTCGGTTGCGGTAGACTTGTAACGGATCATTTGCTCGTATAGTTCAACGGATAGAATAAGGTCCTCCTAAGTGGGTGTTTTAACACACACCTTTGCAAAAAGGCAAATGGTCATAGGTTTGAATTGTATCGTATATGCCCTGATAGCTCAGTTGTATAGAGCGGCCGCCTCCTAAGCGGCAGGTCGGAGGTTAGAGTCCTCTTCAGGGTGCCAAAAAGTGCCGAGAAATCAAGGTTTCTCGGCACTTTTACTTTTTATTTCTCACTCATTTTCTTGAGTGAGTTTTCCCGCCTATTGAGAGTAGAACAAACTCAAACTTTTAACATATCCCGATTAGCTGAAATTAGCAAAAAATCGCCGTTTTGCTAATCGCCAGCTAATCGGATTTCTAGCAAAATCTTGCTAATTTGCACAGGCGTATGTTCTATCCATAGACTTTTTGTTTTGTCAGTAATGAGCCTTACCGTTTTCTTTTTCGCTTTAATGTGTAGAATTTTTCATGTTCATGTGGTATAATCAGTTAGCTAAACAAGAATTTGTAGGTGATAATATGAAACAACACCAAGAAGCAATCTTTTCAAAAATAGATATAGAATCGTGGGAAAGAAAAGAATACTTTCTCCACTACTATAATGATGTTCGCTGTACTTACAGCGTTACCGTCAACGTGGACATAACAGAAATATACAACCGAGTGAAAGACAACGGCAGCAGACTGTATCCGACATTGATATGGTGGGTAGCAAATGCCGTCAATCATTTTGAGTTTTTACGGTTTAATCACGATGAGGATGGCAACATCGGATACTATGAAGAAGTAAATCCTTCCTTCACCTTTATGCCGCAGGGGAGTAAAAAGTTCCACGTTCTATGGTGCAAATATGACCTCAGCTTCAAGGAGTTTTATGAGCGTTGCGTTGAAGTTATAGACACCTGTGACACAAGCAAAATGTTTCCGATGGACAATATGCCAAGGAACTGCTTTGATATATCCTCTGTACCGTGGATAGAGTTTACATCCTTCAATCTCAACGTGTTCTCGACAGGTACGCACTTGCCGCCTATATTTACCACGGGAAAGCTGATCAAAGAGAATGGCAAAGTGAAGCTCCCATTATGTCTGCAAGTCCATCACTCAGTTTGTGACGGCTACCATGCAGGTCAATTTTTTGAGCATCTGCAAAACCTTGCAGATGAAGCAGATGGTTGGTTGAAATAATCAAATTTGAATTTAGTGAAGTGAGTTAAATAAAACTCGGTAACAGACTAAGGTGCAAGCGATTAAATAAAGGCATCTTGTGGGAATATAACCGTTTCCCTAAAACCGAACCCCTTGCTAATTCCCATCTAATTAAACGGTCGAAAACGGGGTAAAATTAGCAGTAATTCCGTAACACAGCTTAACACTCAAAGTGCGAAAAAGTCTTGAAAATACGGGATTATCGGGGACAGGAAGTGACGCCACGCCCGTTTCCTTGAGTATCTCCTAAGACTTAGATACAGGTTCGATTCCTGTTACGAGCGCCAGGCTGTCGGCGGCTGCTGTGTATGAACGCCCGGATCCGTCGGCTGCAAAGATGGCGTACCCTCTATTCATACAGAGGCGATTGTAAAGCGGAGACCGTTCTCCGCCGCCATACCGTTTCAAACCCGCGTCGGAAAGCATTCTGCTTTCCGACGTTTTTTGTTTTTCCCCTACTGTTTGCCATTCTTCTGTTTCTGTGATATACTGAAAAAAACACTCTCGGGAGGCATTCGTATGTACGAGCTTATTCAGGTCAGCGAGCACGGCTATTATGTGGACTGTCCTTCAAAAATCGGGATCGTGACACTCCCTGACAACCGTGTTCTGCTCATCGACAGCGGCAACGATAAAAACGCCGCCAAAAAGGTACGCGGCATTCTGAGCACACAGGGATGGACACTTTCGGCGATCCTCAACACGCATTCCCACGCCGACCACATCGGCGGCAATGCCTTTTTGCAGGAGCAGACGGGATGTGCTATCTTTGCGCCCGCCTTTGAAGCGGTATCCGTTTCGTACCCTCTGCTTGAGCCGACCCTGCTGTACGGCGGCAATCCTCCCTCTTCGTTGCGCGGCAAATTTCTGATGGCACAGCCGAGCAACGTGCGTCCGCTGAGCGAAGCGGTGTTGCCCGACTATGTGCAGGTGATCCCGCTCGCGGGACACACGCCCGATATGGTGGGCTTTCGCGTGGACGATGTGATCTTTCTCGCCGACTGTCTGTCCTCCGAGCAGACACTCGAAAAGTATCGCATCGGCGTGCTGTGGGATGTGACCGCCTATCAACAGACACTGGAAGCCGTCAAAACGATGCACGCCTCGCTGTTTGTGCCCTCTCACGCACAGCCGACGGCCGATATCGTTCCCTTGGCGCAATATAACCTCGATGCCGTGACGGATATTGCCGCGCATATTGCCGCACTTTGCAAGACACCGCTCACCTTTGATGAGCTGCTGACCCGTTTGTTTGATGACTACGCACTGACAATGAGTGCCGAGCAATATGTGCTGGTCGGCAGTACCGTGCGGTGCTATCTGACCTATCTGTATGAGCAGGGCACCGTGACAACGATGACCGACAGCAACCGCTTTCTGTGGGCAACAAAGGAGGCGTCCGTATGACCGAACAAATCCTGCAGCTTATAGAACAGATCCGCACATTCGAAGCCGACAGCACCAACACCCTGCCGCAAAACGCCTTTTTCCTCAACGACACGCAGGTGCTGTGCTGTGAGCGGGAGACGGGTGAATCGCGCCATCCCTACTACGCGGACGGTCTTGTTGTGTGGGCGTATTCTTCGGGACAGATCACCGCGTGCGAATCGACGCTTCACATTTTCAAATCCTCCAATTCCACCGAAGACCCGAATCTCAATTTCTTCGGCGGACTGCCTTTTGAGGACGGCTGGTTTCCCGTTGCGTTGCAAAACGCCAACCGTCAGTTGTTCGAGCCGTTTGCCGTCAGCCGCTATGTCGTGTACGCCCCCAAGCACGCGTATTATCTTGCGGTGACGGACGATGTGGTGTTTGCCGTGCGTCTGCACGTCAGCCGCGACAAACACATTCATCTGGCGTTTGCCGCCGTCAACACCTCTGACACACCGCAGACGGTATACCTTGCCTCCTGCATTGAGCCGCGTCTGCTGACGTGGGAGGAGGAAAATTTCTGGGACCGTATGCGCTTTTGCTCCGAACGCACGGAAAACGGCTACCTGCTTCACGCTGACAGCAACTGGCTGGTCATCCGTCAGCAGACAAGCGGCGGCGAGGTGCTTGCCGCTTCGCACAGCGCGGGTCGAAGCAGCTTTTTGGGCAAAAACGGACGAGGCTTTACAAACGCCGTGCCGCTTCGCACAGGCACACTGTTGCACGAGCACCCCGCCGCCAACACAGCGGATATGGCGGTCGCGGCGGATATGGTGCACTACCGTCTGCAAGCGGGCGAAGCCGTGCGATGCGAATTCGATCTGTCGTATTACACCTGCAAGGAGGAGGCGCTTGCGGCATCCGCTCTTGAAGTCAGCACCGCCGCTGTGGATCGCACTCTGTATCCGGAGGAACGCAACGACCTTGCCGCCCTTGACGGGATGTCGATCCGCTTTGACGATTATAACGGCATCGACCCCGCTTTGTTCACCCGCTTCCTGCGTCACGTGCAAAAGCAGGTGTCCTTCTGCGCACTCGGCAAGAATTACGCCGGACCGCTCATCGGCGTGCGCGATGTGATGCAACAACTGGAAGTGTCACTGATGTGGCAGCCGCACGAAAGCCGCGACAAGCTCGTCACGGCAATGAACTATGTGTTGGAAAGCGGCAGACCGCCCAGGCAGTTTTCCGTCCCCACCGATCCCGACGCATTGCCGATGATGGATCTGCGCCGCTTTATCGATCAGGGCGTGTGGGTGATCGATGCGTTTTATACCTATCTCTGCTTCACGGACGATTGGAGCATTCTCGACGAACCGTGCTCCTACTATGTCCCCTCCGCGGATAATTCGTACATTGTCGGTAAAAGCGACTGTTGTGACAGCGTGCTGTGTCATCTTCTCCGCATTATGGACTATCTCGGCTCCAAGCTTGACCCCGAAACGGGTTGTCTGCGGGCGCTTCACGGTGACTGGAACGATGCCTTGGACGGGCTGGGGAAATCCGCCGATCCCGCGCACCCCTACGGAAGCGGTGTCAGCGTGATGGCATCCTTGCAGTTTTACCGCAACTGCGCGCAGATGGACGAGATCCTCACCCACGTGGGCGGCTGTGAGGACAAGCGCGCACAATATCTTACCTATGAGCAAACGTTGAAAAACAGCTTGCTGACCTATGCCGTTGACACCGACAAAAACGGCAACAAACGCATCGTCCACGGCTGGGGTGACAACCGCGCCTACCGTATCGGGTCATTTTGCGATCCCGACGGCGTTGCGCGGCGCAGTACCACCGCCACGGCCTTCTGGGCAATCAGCGGTATGCTTGCGCACACCCCCGAAATGCGCGACAGCCTTGCAAACGATCTGCTGGCGATGCGTTCGCGCTACGGACTGAAAACCTTTGATGTGCCGTTTGCGCGAGACACCTTCCCGTATGTCGGCAGGCTGGCAACCATCACTCCCGGCACCTACGAAAACGCCGCCGCGTATGTCCACGCAAGTCTGTTCGGCGTTGCGGCACTGTTCTGTCTCGGGAAAAGCGATGCCGCGTGGGAGGAGCTGACCCGCAGTGTGGTGCTGACGCATCCCGACTGCACCAAAACCCCGTTCGTGATGCCCAACTCGTACTGTGACAGCGATGCCTACTGCCTGCAAGGCGAATCGATGGGCGACTGGTACACGGGAAGCGGTGCCGTACTCGTAAAAAACATTGTCCGATACGGCTTCGGTATCGTTCCGACCCTTGACGGACTGAAAATCGCTCCCGCCAAAACGATGCCGTTCAAAAATGCAAGCGTCGCGCTGACCGTCAAAGGGCATCCGTTGACGGTGATCTACGAAAACCGCGGGCAAGGCACGCGCACCGTCACCGTAGACGGGATGGAACAGATCACCGCACACGACCCCCTCACGGATATTGATCTCTTCTTCCTTCACACATCGACCCTGTCCGACGGTATGACCGTGCGGATCACGGATTAAAAATATTGATAATGTATAAGGATTTCAAGGATACCGTGCTGTATAATACGTGAAACACTCGGAAAGGAGAAGACGCGTCTTATGGATAACGGTGCCTGTAGCTACCGCCGCTATCTGGAAGGAGACGAAGCCGCTTTTGAGGACATTGTAAACGAACTGTTTGACAACCTGGTGTTTTTCATCAACCGCTATGTACACGATCTGCCCACTGCCGAGGATCTTGCCATCGACACCTTCACGGAGCTGATCGTGCATAAACGCCGCTATGATTTTCGCGTATCACTCAAAACCTATCTGTTTATGATCGGACGCAGTCGCGCGCTGACCTTTCTCAAGCGCCGCAAGCCGACCGTCCCGTACGAAGCCGTCGGTGAACCCGCCGACCACAGCTTTGAGGAATTGCTGTTGCGCGAAGAACAAAAGCAACTCGTCAATGCGGCACTTTCCCGACTCCCCGAGGAGATGCGCATTGCCGTACACCTGATCTACTTTGAGGAGCTGTCGTACGAAGAGGCGGCTCGCGTGATGAAGAAAAACCGCAAACAGGTTGACAATTTGTTGTACCGTGCCAAAAAAGAGCTTCGCATCATTCTCAGAAAGGAGGAGGTGTTGCTGTGAGAGATCCCAAAGAACGTCTGGCGGAGATCCGCAAGCGTGCCGATGCACGCATCGCCGCCGATCAAAAACGTAACCGCGCCGTTTGGGGCACGTGTATGACGCTGGCGATGTGCCTTGTGATCGGGCTTGCCATTCACCGTGTGTCAACGGCACCTCCCACGCCGCCTCTTGAACCGCCGACACCCACAACCGTCTGCGTGACCACAACCGCTGCCGTCCCGACTACGGTCACACACCTGACAACAACCGTGTCCTCGGTCACGACCGCGCCTTCCTCGCAGACGTTCAGCACCACAAGCACCGCACAAGCCGACACATCCCCCTCTCCCGAACCGTCTGAGACAACGACGGCATCGCAGACCGTGACCGAACGCACGACCTCGCGTACCGCGACAACCAAACGTCCCGTCACAACGACGACCGTTCCCACCACGGTACCCTCCGCGCAAACGACCGCCTCATCCGATGTTTCCTCCACCACCGCGTCAACCTTCCCGCAAGATACAACGACAAAACTGCCGACCGTCACGACCACACAGGTTTCGGGAGAATCCGAAAACGGCAACAACAGCACCACGGTCGCTGCATCATCCGCCGTTACGACAAGCACCACGAGCGATCCCATCTGGAACAACGCAACCACTCAGAACAGTCAGTGGGAAACAACGACCACGACAGCGCTCCTCTCGGACGCGGTCATTATCTCGGTCAGTTCCTTTGAAGATGTCTCGGTCAACGACTATATCACGGTGAAGGTCACGGTATCGGATAATCATTATATGGTGGCAGGTCAGATCAATCTTGTGTTTGACCCCGATGTTCTGGAGCCGCAATCCGAGCTGCAGGGCGTTTCGCCGAGCATTCTCAACGGTTTCTATGTGTCGGAATGCCGATGCCCCTCCGACAATGAGATCCAGCTGACGTTTTCCACCCCGTCAACCGTCGGTTCCACCAAAAGCGGCACCATCCTGGAGATCACCTTCAAGGTCAAGCGAAGCCTCGGTGACGGCACCACCGTCTATTGTGAGATCCCCGAAATGATATCCAACAGAGGGAACGGCAATTACAACACCCCCGTTTTTATCCAAAACGGCACGATTACCCCTGCCCAAACACCCGGATACGATATATGGATCTGAATTATCAAAGGAGGCGATTTTTATGAAAAAACTTCTCAGTATTTGTCTGTGTGCCGTATTCCTGTTGACATCGGCAAATGCGACCGTCTTTGCCGAAGCCGGGCTGCCTGCCGATGTATCCCGTGACGGCGAAGTCACGCTTGAGGATGCCTCGCGCCTGTTTTTTGCCTTATCCGGTCAGCTCACACTGACGGCGGCGCAGACCGCACTGGCGGACAACGACCGCAACGGCACCGTGGATCTGTCCGACGTCACACAAGCCTTTTATTATGTCAACGGCAAGGAGGATCTGCTTCCCGATGCCGTGGCATTCACCGCACAGTATATGGATGTTTCCGATACCGCGCGTCGGCTTGAGGAACCGCTGGTTTTTTACACGCGGTCGGCATTTTCTCAATTTGCCGCACAGCACGAGGATGTGTCCTATTATTCGTGGCTTCGCACCTTCAGAAACACCGACAACGCGCTTATTGCCGTGCCGATGACAACGGTCGGATATGTTGCGACCCTGACTGTACGGGACAATATCCTGGATATTGCCGTCGTGACGCCGTCCGTCCCCGGCGCAGAGCACACCGCCTATGCCTTTTTGTCGGTTGACGCTCAGATCCCCGACGGGAAAGAGCTTCACGTGACACACTATACCGACACGAGCGGCAAGCGCGCCGACCCGACACAGACAGTCTACCACCATTCCGGCGGGCGCGGTTACTCCTGCACAATGAACGAAGACGGACAAACCGCGACCTTCCGCCTGTCGATGGAAATGTCGTCACTCGGGTACGACATCACCGATATGCGCTACATCACCACCGACGATGCACTCATCGTGATATACGATCTGCTGGTGCCCAACCGCACGCACGGCGTAATGACGGCTCTGGAAACCATCACGGGCGTTATGACCGTTGACGCCGGAGATTATACAGGTCAGCCGATCGTGCTGTATGAGCAAACGCGCGAGATATATGAACCGATCATCGGCATCCGGATGCCGTTTACCACCGTATTTCAGCAGGATTTCGGCAATGCCGATCCCGCTGAAAACAGCACACAGCTGATCACATCGCTTGAGCAGCTCGAGCAGGTATACGCCGACGATCATCCCAATGCTCCCGATTATACCGTCGGCTTTACGCAGGACTATTTTGAGGAGCACGCGCTGATCCTTGTCAAAGCGTATCACGATGTTCTCCCCGAATCCGTTACGATCGACGGAATGGGGATCTCGGGTGAAACGGTCACCGTATCCATTCTCTTTTCCTTCCGTGAATGGGTTCTTCCTGCGTTGTACCACGGCAGGCTGTTGCTCGAAATCGATGCCGCTGACGGCGAATACATTAAAACCGTCCGCTGTCAAAGCCACCACGAGATCATAACAGAATAATCATAACCACCAGTAAACTGGTGGTTTGCACAACCCCTAGAAGGGGTTATTGCCGGCTTAGCCCCTATAAGGGGCACTGAAATGTTATTATCGCATCACACGCACTGCCACCCGTAAAACGGGTAATCGCTCAACCGCAAACAGCGGCGTGCCGTCTTGCCTCCCTTGTCAAAGGGAGGTGGATTTTGGCATCGTTTCGATGCCAAAAGACGGAGGGATTCTTTTGGTTTTTACGCAAAGAATCCCCCTGTCAAAACCGTAGGTTTT
This sequence comes from Oscillospiraceae bacterium, assembly GCA_015065805.1. Lineage (GTDB taxonomy): Bacteria > Bacillota > Clostridia > Oscillospirales > Acutalibacteraceae > RGIG1959. Next base: position 30,922 of record SVPN01000016.1, read on the forward strand.
GACATCCCCCTTTAACAAGGGGGACAAGAGTTCGCTCCGCTTCTTATTCTTCCCCCGGTAGAACCGGGGGTTTATTCCCACACCTAAAGGCACCAATAAAAAAGGACTGGCGCAACTGCGTCAGTCCTTTTTGCTGTTTTATTGTCCGTATGCGGCAAAGCCCTTTTTGAACTCTGCCAGTGTGTCGGTCAACGAGGCATCCAATGTCAGGTAGTTGACGATATAGGATTTGTTGTTGATCGTCGTGTAGTCATTGACACTGAACCACACCGCGCCGACAATGTTGCGGCAGAAGGCATTTTCTTCGAGGTCACGGTTGTTGAGGCACTCAAACATCTCCTTGACCCACACTGCCTGCTGATCGGCATTGCGGCCGAGCACGGTTGTATCCCAGGTGTCCGTAGTCCAGTTGAATTGCTTTTCGCCGCCGGCACCCGCCGCAAATTCCGAGATGATCCACGGCTGGTTATCAAAGTAATCCTTGAATGCATTGTAGCACTGCGTGTAGCGGCTTTGGAACGACGTAAGCTGATCGGTGTTGCCCATTTCATAGTTGGTCAGACCCAGTGCCTGCACATAGTCCTCGCCGGGCATATAGCACAGCGCCTCACCCCACGCACAGTACGGCGTCGAAGGGGTGATCGGGTTGAAGATCCAGATGCAGTTGTCCACACCCTCCTGCTCGAAGATATCGTACATCCGTTGCCACGTCTGCACAAACACATCGGTATCCAGCAACGACACAATGCCGCAATAGCTCGTCCAGTCGGTGTTCATCTCGTTGTTGAGGCGGAACAGCACAGGCTTGGCATATGCCTTGATCTCCTTTGCCAGCTTGCGGAACTGCGCATCGTGCGTGCCGCGCATCACATCAAACAGCGGATTGTTGGCATACATATCCGAGTTGTTGTTGGTGGTGAACTGATAGGTGAACTGCAGAACAGGCTTGCCGTTGAAGCCGTTGCCGCCTGCAAATTCATTTGCCATATCCGTGGGGAAATTGTTGTAGGTCGAACCGTATTTCAGGTGCGTGTACGTCGGCATAATGGCGTAATCGTAGCCGGTCGCCTTGTTCAGGCGGTTGTACTCCGTGCGGATCTTCGTGCGCTGACTGCTGTAGCTGCTGTCCGATTTGGGCACCATACTTGCCGAGAAGAAGCCGAAATCGGTCTCCTGCTGAGCAAGCAGCTTTTCGTAGTACGCCTTTGTTTCCGCGTTCCAGATTGCGGGCATCTTTGCCGCGAACTGACCCTGCGAATTGACGGGAACACCCTTCATCGTGACGCGCTCAAACGAGCGGATCAGGCGATCGATGACCGCCGTTGTATCCACATCGGATTTGAGGATCATCAGGTAGAACACGTTGTATTCGGTCGGCTTGCGGATCACCGCAATGCTGTAATAGGGCATCGCCAGGTTGGTTTTGTTGTTGATGGCGATGTCATAGGTGCGCACCTCATAGCCGCTGAGCATCGAGGTGGAGACCACGGGCGTACGCAGATAGCTCATACCGTTGTTTGCCAGATAGGTGCTGTCGTTGATGTAGCGGTCGAGCCATTCGGTGCGGTAGGTTTCCCAGCTGTCCGCTGTGTTGCCGTAGGGATTTCGATCCTCGCGCGTCAGCGTCAGCGAGAAATGCTGATTGGTGTAACGCGAGCGAAGCGCACCCAGTGAATAATCCTCTTTCCAGTCAACAGGCACATCGATCTGATAGCCGCGCGCATAGTTGACGATGCGCTTGGAGGTCAGCGTTCGATAGATCTTCTTGTTATCGGCAAGTGCGTTCATCGACGATGCCTCCGAACGCTCACCGTTCACATACAGCTCCATCCCCATCAGGGCTTCCATTCCCGCCGTTTCCTCAATATCGATCAGCGAGGGACGCACCGCCTCAAGCGGATCGGTGGACGCCACGCGACCCGACGGCTCTTTGTACGCCTTGACCTGCAGCTTGTTGATGGTCAGCGTCGAACCGGCAGAGCCGACCGTATACACCTTGATGGCGGTCAATGCCACCATCCCGTCGATACGGCCCTTGTCGTTAACCGCCAGATCCGACACCTTGACAGAGCCTTTGTAGGTGCCTTTGAACAGGTCATCCGAACCCGCATCCAGGCTGGCATTGGGAATGTACTTCTGCAGCTTGAAATACTGACGTCCCGCCGCATCATCCGTCACCGCATCGCCGAGCAGATCGGGAATGCTGTCGCCGACATAGAAGTTGATGCTCGTCTGCGCGCAGGTCATCGTGAAATCGTATTCGATCACGGCATCCTCGGGCAACAGCAGTCTTTCCCCGTACACATAAGTCGCGTACGGCCAGATACCGCCCACGTTGGTGAAGGTGTAGCCGCCGTTCGACAGCTTGGTCTGGGACACCATCGCGTTGGCGCCCGCACTGTAGATGACAGGGTTGTGCCAGCTGTCCGCCGTGGGTGCCAGCAGGTTCATCGTCACCAGCTGATTGCTCTCGCCGCTGATGGCGCGGAGCATAATCGCCTTTGCGTCAGCGGAATTGACCTTGCCGTCGCGGTTGTAATCCGCCGCCGCCTTCTGCTCGGTCGTCAGCGTGCCGTCGGTGACGAGCTTGCACAGCAATTCGCGCACATCTGCCGTCGCCACACTGCTGTTGCCGTCCACATCACCCAGACGGAACGTTGCCGCCGTCGCGGTGAAGCCGCCGACCGACAGCATACCGATCAGCATAGCAAGCGTCACCACATATGCCGCAATCCGTTTCATATTGTTTCCTCCTCGGGAGACGGACCGTCTCCGTTTAATACAATCCTAATATATACCGATGCACAAACCTTGTAAGCATCGAACGGGTACGCAACACCTGAATCAACGCGTCCCTTTCGTCCGAAAGGCATTGCAGTTCCTCCTGTGTCAACGTGTGCTGACTGTACTTCGCCTTTTGTGCCAGTGCATAAGCCTCCTCGGACGGTGTTGCCGCCGCACGGCGTGCCATCCGCCCGATCTCGCGCCACAGCATCAGCGCACGTTCATTCGGCGTGCTCTTCGTCCAGCGTCTGTTGCGATGTGCCTGCCGTAAGACACGCTGTCCGATCACCAACGCGACGATCGCCGCCGCACCGAGCACATACAGCATCACCGTGCCCGCCACAGCAAAGATCTTGCGCCACGGGATCGAAGACCCTTCATCCTGCGGTGCCGTCGGTTGCGTGGGCTGTGTCGGCTCCGTATCCGGACGGGTAGTCGTTGTGGGAACGGTCGTCGCCTCGGTTTCCTCCGTTTGCTCCTGCTCGGGAGGTGTCGATTCCAGCACGATCCAGCGATTCAGCGCGGGCTCGAAATATTCCACCCACGCGTGCTCCATATCCGCCGTCACGACGGTGGGCTCATTCGCCTTGGCGCTCACCATATAGCCCGTAACATAGCGGGTGCTGACGCCCGCCGCACGGAGCAATACCGCCGTCGATGTGGCAAAATGGACACAATAGCCCGATTTGCCGTTCTCAATAAACCAGCGGGCAAAATCCTTTTCGGAAGACGGCATACGCTCGCAGTCATCCGCATAAAACGCCATATCGTGCACATATTGCGCAATGGCATCCGCCTTGGCGGTTGCCGACTGTTGTTCATCGGTCAGAATCGTCGCAAGAAACTCCTGCGCCCAGTCAAGTGTGCCCACGGGGATGGAGCGGTAGCGGTTGGTATTGCACAAATCCCAATCCATATGGCTTGCCGAGCCGTCCTGCGGCACCTGATCGCGCCAGTTTGCATCCGTCGGCAAAACCGACCAGGAATACTCCTGATCCTTGTCCGTATTGGCGATCATACCGCCTTTAAGATGAACCGAACCTGTCACATAATACGGCACAAACAGGCGACTGCGCAACCAGCGCGTTTCCACCTTCAGCTTTTGTGCGTTGACACCCTCGCCGTACGGCATTTTGGCAATGCCGTCCTCACGCGTGTCTTCGGTGTCCCACGAATAGCCGTTGTAAATGTTGTAATCCTGCTCACGCAGATACACAACGCCGTCATACGGAGCCGTGACCGTGAGCACGGGATATTGCAGAAAGAAGCGGGAACCGAGCCCCTTCAGGTCCACGCCGTCCACCTTGCCGCCGGCACCTTCCGCACCGCTTTCATAGCCGATCATCTCTAACAGCTGATCCTGAATGGCGGCAAACGGGTTGCGATAGCCCTTTTGCGGCACAGCGGTAAACAGCAATGCAAACGCCGCGAACACGGCGACCGTCGCCGTCAGCGTCATACGAGGAGATGTCTGCCGTTCACGCTTACGCATCGACGCGGTAAACAGCACGGTCACGATGCCGATCAGCAGGAAGAACAGGCACGCCGTATGCGGCGGCGTATCCGTCACCACCAGGCACGGCAACAGCGGCAACACCGCCGCCGCAACCGCCAAAGCGGGATTGCGGTGCTGACACAGCACCCACGTCACCGCCAGCACGATCAGCACCGACAGGATCATCATCGGCAAATCCGATGCCACGTGGATCCACGCGCCCGAAAACGCGATAACGCCCCAGTGATACGCGCGGTCATAGGTGTAGGTCAGGCGGGTAAGCAGAGCTTGCATCTGCGTCAGCGCATCGCCGCCCATCCAGAGAAAGACTGCCGCCGCAGCCGTTACGCCGAGCACCGCGATCCATCCGCGTCGGATCGAAAAACCGACGGCGCCGATCACGGCAAACAGCACGGTTACCGTCACCAGCATCAGCATCTGTTGCATCTTCAGATCAAAGCCCGAGATCAGACAGCCGACCGCACTCAGCGCGGTCGCCGCCGCCACGATGACGGCGTAAATCACATTGGAGAATCGGGATCTCATCACACCTCACCTCCGATGTAGATCTGCCGTGAAGCAGGCACTGCCGATCTTGTTGACTCTTTTGCCGCTTCCACACACAGCATCGTATCGATCGCGCGGACGAGGTCATCCTCCAAAGCAATCGTATAATGCAGCTGTCCCTTTGCCGTGGAGGCACATACGCCGTAGCTGACGCCGCGGGACAACAGATAATTTCCGAAATAGAGCAGACGTCCGAAGACGCGGTCGAGCACATCGGCATCGCCCGCTATTTCCAGCGTCAGCAGTACCGCGCCCCGATCGGGCTGCATCGGTTCGCGGATAATGATGGTGCCTGTTTTGGCGGTCAGCTTCCAGTGGATCTGGTTGAGGGCATCGCCCGGTCGGTATTCGCGCATCTCGTGATGCTCGGAATAGCCGCCGCCCGGTCGCGGACGCCACGAGCGCGCCAGCAGCTGCTCGATGCCTGCGGGCATCGGCATCGCCACCTCGATCGGACGCACCGTGATCTGCGTGTCGGGCAACTGCCTGACAGGGATCGCGATCAGACCGAGGTAATCGTACACCCACACACGCCGTGCCGCGACCTCTAACGTTCCGCAATGCGCCGTGTCCATCACCGCATTCTGCGGGTATGTCCACTGCTTGCCGTCGGTCATACGGCGAACGGCCAGCTTGCCCGAAAACAGCGGCATCGGGAAGCGGGTGTCGCCCACAAGGCGGGCGTGCACGGTCGTACCGCGGTGAACGCTTTCGGGTGCTTCGATATGCACCCGGAATTTCAGCATCATCGGCAGACTGATCAGCAAGGACAGCCACGGAAGACCGACAACCGTCAGAAAGAAGATGTACGCCATCCACTTTTGAAAAAACGTATAAAACACCGTGCAGATCAACAGCACCAGGATGTACACGGTTCGTCTGAGCGCCGCCCTCATTGCAGTTTCGGCGACGGTACGCGCGTGACGATCTCTTCAAGCACCGCTTCCTCGGTCAGTCCCTGTCCCTCTGCGGCAGGAGACAACAGCAAACGGTGTGCCACGGTTTTGGCAACCACCTCACGCACATCCTCGGGCACGACATAATCGCGGCCCTTGAGCTGTGCGACCGCCTTCGCCATCGAGGTGACCGCCAGCGTGGCACGCGGTGACGCACCGCGCAGGATATTCTCGCTTGAGCGCGTGGCATTGATCAGGGACACGATGTATGCCACCACTTCTTCTTTGATATGTGTCTTGGCAACCTCTTCCTGCAATGCCGCCAGATCCGAACGGGTCATCAACGCGCCGATCGAGTGAAGCGGATTTCCCTCGCGGCGATCCATCACCATTGCCACCTCGTGCTTCGCATCGGGATAGCCCATCGACAGACGGATCGTGAAGCGGTCCATCTGGCTGTCGGGCAGAAGCGAGGTGCCCGCCGCACCCGTGGGATTTTGCGTTGCCAGCACAATGAACGGTGTCGGGAGCTTGTGAGTGGTGCCGTCCACGGTCACCTGGCCCTCCTCCATCGCCTCCAGAAGAGCCGACTGCGTACGGGAGGTCGCGCGGTTGAGCTCGTCCGCCAGGAACAGGTTGCAAAGCACCGCGCCCTTCTGATAATTCAGCTCACCCGTCTTCTGATCAATGACCGAGTAGCCCGTCACATCCGAGGGCAACACGTCGGGGGTGAACTGCACACGGCTGTATTCCAGATCCATCACCTTGGAGAACGCCAACGCCATCGTGGTTTTGCCGACGCCGGGGATATCCTCCAGCAGAATATGGCCGTTGGCAAGCATTGCCGCCATCACCCAAAGCAAGGTGCTGTCCTTACCTACGATCACGCGTCCGATTTGTGCGAGCACCTTTTTTGCCGCCGAGGCGACCGTCATTTGTTCTGCCATTTGTCTGCATCCTTCCATATATGTAATTTTATGAACACAATATTTATTTCATTATACTTCTTTTTCGTCAGACTGTCAATAAAATCGATTGACTTTCCCTTTTATTTGTGTTATATACCTAAATGAGGTGATTATGTATGACCATTCGCAACGCCCGCATCCTGCGCGGCGATACCCATACCTTTGAATACGGCTCTCTGACCGCGGAAAACGGTGTCATCGCGGGCTTCGGCGACGCCGATGCAGACGGCTTTGACGCGCAGGGATGCTTTGTCCTGCCCGGTATGATCGACACCCATATCCACGGCTTTGTCGGCGAAGAATTCGCCCGTGCCGACGGGGATTTCGGTGAAGCGCCGAAGGTGCTTGCCCGCGACGGCGTCACGGGCTTTGCGGCGACCGTGCGCTGTATGCCGCTTGAGGATATGCTCGCCGCCGACCGCAATGCCGCCAAGGTGATGAAACAGCCCTCTTGCGGCGCAAAAGTGCTGGGAATCCACAACGAGGGGCCCTTTGTGTCCTTCAAACGCACGGGTGCTATGCAACCGCCCGAGATCACCTGCACGGCAGAGCTTGCCGCGGCAATGGTGGAGGCGGGCGAAGGGGCTTTGAGGCTGGTGACGGTCGCTCCCGAACGTGAGCACGCCCTTGAGGCGATCGCTTACTGGACCGCTCACGGCGTCAACGCGACCCTGGGACACACCGACGCGACCTACGAGCAGGCGCTTGCGGGCATTGATGCAGGCGCACACCGCGCCACCCACGTATTCAACGCGATGCGTCCTCTCTCCCACCGCGAAACGGGTATCTTAGGCGCGGTGCTGACCGATGACCGCGTGTGCTGTGAGTTGATTGCGGATTTTGTGCATTTAGACCCCGCCGCCGTCAAGCTCGTCTACCGCGCCAAGGGTGCTCAGCGCATCACGCTCATCAGCGACGCGGGCGCACAGTCGGGATTGCCCGACGGCGACTATGTGGTCGGCGGACGCGTGCGCCACGTGCGCGGCGGACTGTGCGTGACCGATGAGGGCGTTATCTGCGGCAGCTGTTTCTCGATGCTCAAGGGCGCACAGAATCTGCGCTCGCTCGGCATTCCGCTTGAGGAGATCGCGACAATGGCATCGGAAAACCCCGCCAAGGCATTGGGCGCTTTTGACCGCGTCGGCTCGATCGAGATCGGCAAGCAAGCCGATCTGATCGTATGCGATGAGCACTTTACCATCCGCGCCGTATTTGTGGACGGCGTACAAATTCAGTAAAAGGAGCCAACCGCTATGCGTCTCGGTATCGATATCGGCGGCACCGCCGTCAAAATGGGCATTGTCGATGATGCCGACCGCGTCATCGACAGTGTCGCTATTCCCACGGACGCCGAGCGACCCGTTGACGCGATCCTGCAAGATATTGCCGCCGCCGCAAAGCCGTTGTGTGACACCTATCGCCCCCGCTTTGTCGGTATCGGATGCCCGGGGCGCGTGAACCCCGAAAAAGGGCTGGTGCTTCGTGCAGGTCATCTGCCGTTTGACAACACTCCCGTCGTTGCGGTTCTTTCCGAGGCGCTCGGATTACCCGCCGCCATCGATAACGACGCCAACTGTGCGATGCTTGCCGAGCACGCCGCAGGCGCGTGTGCCGACAAGCAGGACGCCCTGATGGTAACCATCGGCACGGGCATCGGCGGCGCCATTCTCATCGGCGGTAAGCTCTACCGCGGCTTCAACTTCCGCGCAGGCGAGCTCGGACATTTTATCCTTGATCACCAAGGTCGTCCCTGCCCTTGCGGTCTGCACGGCTGTTTTGAGCAATACGCCTCCGCCACCGCCCTTTGCGAACAAGCAGTTGCCGCGGCGGACAACGCCCCCGACAGCCTTCTTGCCGCTCTTATCCGCGAGCAAGGCATCAGCGGCAAAACCGTCTTTTCGGCGGTGGAAAACGGCTGTCCCACAGCTAAAGCGGTGCTGACCCGCTACGGCGAGTATATGGCAATGGGGCTCAACAGCTTCATCAAGATTTTTATGCCCGAATGCATCGTGCTGGCAGGCGGTATTACCAAGGTCGGACACCCTCTGTCGGATGTCATCACTCCTCACCTGCTTCCCGAAGCCGACCTGCGCCTGTCCACTCTCGGCGGAGATGCCGGCATCCTCGGCGCGGCGTCTCTTGAACGCCTTGATACTTCCCGCACTTAAAAAGGAGAACGGTATGTTTTTCGGTCTTTTCAGCAAATGATCGTCCGCTTTCAAAAAGCTCTCGGCAGGAGTGATCTCCGTTCAGCAATTCGTCAACCTGAACGAGAAGAAAATCTTGTTTTATTCCACGCCGTTCGTCACCGGTAAAAACGGTGATTTCCCCGTCACATTGCAAAAGAACGGCTCGGACACGCTGTATTTCCCCGCATTCACATCATCAGCCGCATTGACAGCCTACCTGAACGCGATCGGTTGCACGGAGCACCTGATCATTAAAGGGGATCTGAAAAGTGTGTTGGCATCGCTGGATTCTCACCCGCTGCTCTGCGAATGGGGCTTGGTTGTTGACCCGCAATCGCCGCTCGCCGTGGAGATCCCCCCGCAAATCCGCGTACAGCCGAAATGCTTGCGATAAATTCAAAAAAATATCAAAAACCCCTTGACAAGTAGCGTTCCGTTCGCTATAATAGTCAACGTCCCATTTGGGGACAGGCATTATGGCGGTATAGCTCAGTTGGCTAGAGCATGCGGTTCATACCCGCAGTGTCGTTGGTTCGAATCCGACTACCGCTACCACCTACGGCCCGATGGTCAAGCGGTTAAGACACCGCCCTTTCACGGCGGTAACACGGGTTCGATTCCCGTTCGGGTCACCATCGCGCTTTCGCGGCAATCGCCTCGGCGGCGCACACTTGCGCGTATAGCTCAGCTGGTTAGAGCGCCTGCTTCACACGCAGGAGGTCAGCGGTTCGAGTCCGTTTACGCGCACCATGTTGTAGGACCAAAATAGATGCCTACGCTTAAAACCCC
>SVPN01000017.1 GCA_015065805.1 Oscillospiraceae bacterium
GGGAGTTGTCCTTAGCGGAGAATTATAAAAGAGAACGTAGGGCGGGGGCTTGCTCCCGCCGCCGGTAACATATCTGATTTTATCGTTTTATGGTGAGTTTCGCGTTTGTGGTACAAACGCATCGTGTGAACCCGAACCCCCTATTTACAAAAGACAAAAAGAGAAGGTTCAGCAAGTATGCCGAACCTTCTCTTTCTATTTTAGTGAAAGGATTGTCTGTATGTTGTTTTAATTTGGAAACGTAGTCCAAGGCATTCTTCGCCCCTTGTGAAAGAATGCGATTGAGTGAAAGCGAAACCGGAGGGGTTGTTGTCGCGTTTCACGCGACCGTTCCCTTACGGGAACGCGGCGGGAGCAAGCCCCCGCCCTACTGTGTTGCCGCCATTTTCTCCGTTAAGAAGCACCGAGTAAAAGCATTGCTTTTTTGTTGAAAACCCTCTCAGTCTCGCCTGTCGGCTCGACAGCTCCCCCAAAGGGGGAGCCAAGAGAATTGTGCAAAATGTCCTTAACGCGACAGCCCCTTTTTATCTTGACAATATACCCCCTGGGGGTATATAATTAACACAACGGAGGTGGTTGTATGCCGTGTCAATATTGTCATCCGTCCAAGGAACGGGGACAGGACGAAAAGAAAGCGCTCATTCACCGTCTGAACCGCATCGAAGGGCAGCTTCGCGGGATCGGACGAATGGTGGAAGAGGATGCGTATTGTGTAGATGTACTGATGCAGGTGTCGGCGGTGACTGCCGCGCTGAATGCGTTTTCCAAAGAGCTGTTAGCCGCGCATATCCGCACGTGTGTTGCAAACGATATCCGTGACGGGCAGGAAGCCTCGACGGAAGAGCTGATTGCCGTACTGCAAAAGCTGATGAAATGAAGGTGTACCGATGAAAACATATGATGTGCAGGGGATGAGCTGTGCGGCGTGCAGTGCCCGCGTGGAAAAAGCGGTGTTGCGCGTGAGCGGCGTGACGGCGTGCGCGGTCAGTCTGCTGACAAACTCGATGACCGTGGAAGGAACGGCACCCCCGTCCGAGGTGATCGCGGCGGTCGAAGCGGCGGGATACCGCGCAAGTGAGAAGGGTACGGACAGAAAAACAGACAGCAACGATGAGCAGGCGCTCAAAGACCGCGAATCCCCGCGCCTTGCGTGGCGGCTGATCGCCTCGCTTGTGTTTTTGCTTCCGCTGATGGCGGTGTCGATGGGGCCGATGCTCGGACTGCCGTTGCCGCCGTTTTTGTCCGATAATGCGGTTGCAAACGGACTGTTGCAGTTGTTGCTGTCGGCGATCGTGATGGTGATCAATCAGCGGTTTTTTATTTCGGGTGTCAAAGGTGTGATGCATCTTGCCCCGAATATGGATACGCTTGTCAGCCTCGGTTCGGCGGCATCGTTTCTGTACAGCACGGTCGAGCTGTTTTTGCTGACCGCGTCTTCGGGGCATACGGGTATGCCGCATTTTTATTTTGAGTCGGCGGCGATGATTGTCACGCTGATCACCGTCGGTAAATGGCTGGAGGCGCGGTCAAAGGGCAAAACGACCGATGCCATCCGCGGATTGATGGCACTGGCACCCAAAACCGCCACGGTGATCCGTGACGGTCGGGAGCAGACCGTTCCCGTTGAGCAGGTCGCTGTCGGCGATGTGTTTGCGGTTCGGGCGGGAGAACACATTCCCGTAGACGGGCGTGTGCTCGACGGCGCAGGCAGTGTGGATGAATCCGCGCTGACGGGCGAAAGCATCCCCGTTGACAAAGCGGTCGGTGATGCGGTGTCCGCGGCAACGGTCAACCGTTCGGGATATCTGCGCTGTGAAGCCGTCCGCGTAGGCGAGGACACCACCCTGCAAGGCATCATCCGTATGGTCGGCGAAGCGGCGGCAACCAAAGCCCCCATCGCCAAGTTAGCGGACAAAGTGGCGGGTGTGTTCGTGCCGATCGTGCTGGCAATTGCGCTTTTGACGGCGATCGTATGGCTGGCAGTCGGTCAGACCTTCGGTTATGCGTTGGCACGTGCGGTGTCGGTGCTGGTCATCAGCTGTCCGTGCGCACTCGGTCTGGCAACTCCCGTGGCGATTATGGTCGGCAGCGGCGTCGGAGCCAAAAACGGCATTTTGTTCAAAACAGCGGCATCGCTGGAACAGACGGGTCGGGTGACGACCGTAGTGCTGGATAAAACGGGAACACTCACCAAGGGTGAGCCGCGTGTGACACGCCTGATCCCTGCAGAGGGTGTCAGCGAAACCGCGTTGTTGCAGACAGCGGTATCGCTGGAAACCAAAAGTGAGCATCCGCTTGCCCGTGCGATCATAGACTACGCGCGCGAGCGAGGGGTGATGCCCGAGGATACGGCCGAGCTGACAACGCACCCCGGTAACGGGCTGACGGCGCAGTGCAACGGTGAAAGCCTTGTCGGCGGCAACGCCCGCTTTATGCAAACGGTCGCCGCACTTCCGTCCGATTTGGCGGCACAGGCGCAGACACTTGCCGAAAACGGCGAAACGCCGCTGTGGTTTGCAAAAGGGCGTGCGGTTCTCGGCGTGATCGCCGTGGCGGATGTCCTCAAGGAGGACAGTGTGCAGGCGGTGCAGGAACTCCGAAAAATGGGCTTGCGTGTCGTGATGCTGACGGGGGATAATGCGAAAACCGCCGATGCCATCGCGGCAAAAGCGGGTATCGATACCGTGATTGCCGATGTCCTTCCCGACGGCAAGGAAGCGGTTGTCCGTCAGCTTTGCGAGCGGGAGACGGTGATGATGGTCGGTGACGGCATCAACGATGCACCGGCACTGACGACGGCTCACGTCGGTGCCGCCATCGGCGCAGGAGCGGATATTGCGGTGGATGCGGCGGATGTCGTGCTGATGCACGAGCGCTTGGGCGATGTCCCTGCCGCTGTCCGCCTCGGACGCGCGGTACTGCAAAACATCCGTCAGAATCTGTTCTGGGCGTTTTTCTACAACCTCATCGGCATTCCGCTGGCGGCGGGTGTGTTCATCCCGCTTTTAGGCTGGGAACTGCAGCCGATGTTCGGCGCGGCGGCAATGAGCCTTTCGAGCGTTTGTGTTGTCGGAAATGCGTTGCGGTTAAACGGGAAATCCATCCGTCATAAGCAGACGGATGTTCATCAAAAGGAGGAAACGGTTATGACAAAAACGATGCATATTGAAGGGATGATGTGTCCGCATTGCTCGGGACGCGTCAAGGCGGCGCTGGAGGCGCTTGAGGCGGTCGCGTCGGCGGATGTCCGTCACGAAAACGGCACGGCGGTCGTCACGCTCAGCGGTGAGCTTTCCGACGATGTCCTGACGCAGACGGTCACAGCGCAGGGCTACAAGGTGGTTTCTGTGGAATAAAGGCCTTTCGGGCTGTCACATTCCGTGACAGCCCGTTTTTTGTGAATTTTTGAAAAAGCGCGCTTTTTTGGCGAAAACAGTTGCAATTTACCGTAGTAATATGATATACTCGGAACTGTATAATTTTATAAGGGGTAGTTTTTCCCTTAAAAGGAACAGGAGTGTTTTCAAATGTATGAAAATTTGATGGATACCATTGGGTTTGTCAAGGCCGCTGATGCGGAAGTCGGCGCGGCAATGGAGGGCGAGCTTGCCCGTCAGCGCCGTAACCTGGAGCTGATCGCCTCGGAGAACATCGTGTCTCCCGCGGTGATGGCGGCAATGGGCAGTGTGCTGACCAACAAATACGCGGAAGGCTATCCGGGCAAGCGCTATTACGGCGGCTGTCAGGATGTCGATGTTGTGGAGAATATTGCGCGTGAGCGCGCGTGCAAGCTGTTCGGTGCCGAGCACGCGAACGTGCAGCCCCATTCGGGCGCACAGGCGAATCAGGCGGCGTATTTTGCGCTGATCCAGCCCGGCGATACGGTGTTAGGTATGAATCTCGCGCACGGCGGTCACCTGACGCACGGCTCGCCCGTCAACTTCTCGGGCAAGCTCTACAATTTCGTGCCCTACGGCGTGGATGAGGAAACGGGATACATCGATTACGAGGTCGTGCGCAAATTAGCGATCGAAAACAAACCCAAGCTCATCGTGGCGGGTGCTTCCGCGTATCCCCGCGAGATCCGCTTTGATATCCTGCGCGAGATCGCCGACGAGGTCGGTGCGCTGCTGATGGTGGATATGGCGCACATTGCGGGTCTGGTTGCCGCAGGCAAGCATATGAACCCCGTGCCGTACTGCGATGTGGTGACCACCACCACTCATAAGACCCTGCGCGGTCCCCGCGGCGGTATGATCCTGTGCCGCGAGGAGTATGCCAAGGCGATCGACAAGGCGGTGTTCCCGGGTTCGCAGGGCGGTCCTTTGATGCACGTCATCGCGGCAAAGGCAGTCTGCTTCGGTGAAGCGCTGACCGACGAATTCCGCGCCTATCAGGAGCAGATCGTCAAAAATGCGGCGGCACTGGCAAACGGTCTGATGTCCCGCGGCCTGAAGCTTGTGTCGGGCGGCACGGACAATCACCTGATGCTGCTGGATCTTCGCGACACGGGCATCACGGGCAAGGAGCTGGAAGCCCGTCTGGATGAGGTGTATATCACTGCCAACAAGAATACCATCCCCAACGAGCCGCTGTCGCCGTTTGTCACGAGCGGTGTGCGTCTGGGTACGCCCGCTGTCACCAGCCGCGGTCTGAAGGAAGCAGATATGGATCTGATCGCCGGCTTCATTGCCGATGCGGTGACCGATTTTGAGGGCAAGGCGGACAGCATCCGTGCCGGTGTGCAGGAACTTTGCGCCCGCTATCCGTTGTATTAAGAGGAACGGACTATGGCGTATTTTAACACGACTTTGTATTCGCCGACTCTCGGTATGATGACCGATGTGGCTGTTGTCATCCCCGACAACGGAGCAAAGCGTCTCGAAAACGGCGATTATCCCGTGCTGTTTTTGTTGCACGGTCTGTCGGATAACCACACGGCTTGGTCGCGTCGCACAAAGCTTGACCTCTACGCCGAGGAAACGGGCATTGCGATCGTGATGCCCGAGGTGCAACGCGGCTTCTATCAGAATATGGCGTACGGTCTGCCGTATTTTGACTATATAGCCAAGGAGCTTCCCGAGCTGTGTCATCAGTTTTTCCGCACGACGCTTGATCCCGCGTATACGTTTGTGGCGGGACTGTCGATGGGCGGCTACGGTGCAATGCGCTGTGTGCTGACCTATCCCGAGCGCTACGCAAAAGCGGCGTGTACGTCGGCAGTGACGGATGTTGTACGCTTTTTTGCAGACAACCCCTGCGGTATGGGACAAGCGGAAATGACCTCGCTTATCGGTGAAGCGGTTGAGGACGACGAAGATCTCTTTACGCTTGCGGCAAGCGGCAAGACCTTCCCGCCGCTGTATCAGGTGTGCGGCGAAAGCGATTTTCTCATTGAGGACAACCGCCGCTTCCATCAGCATTTGCTTGCTTGCGGTGTTGCCCATAAGTATGAAGAGTGGGCGGGAGCGCACGAGTGGCGCTTCTGGGATACCGCGATCGAAAAATTCCTGCGCTTTTTCGCAGAAGACCTGTAAGACGGGAGGCGGATGCGTATGAATACCCCGCTTGCGGACCGTATGCGTCCGCAAACGCTTGAGGATGTTGTCGGTCAGCGTCATCTGCTCGGGGAAGGGCGTGCGCTTCGCCGCATCATCGAAGGCGGCAAGATCCCCAACCTGATCTTCTACGGGCCGTCGGGAGTCGGCAAAACGACCGTCGCACGCATCATTGCGGCGCGTTCGGATATGCGCCTGCATAAGCTCAACGGCACCACAGCTTCCACCGCGGACATCAAAAGCGTGATTGCGGAGGTGGGGACGCTTGCGGGAGCAGGCGGCATTTTGCTGTATCTCGACGAGATCCAGTATTTCAACAAAAAGCAACAGCAAACGTTGCTCGAACATATTGAAAACGGCGACGTGACGCTGATCGCATCCACCACCGAAAACCCCTATTTTTATGTGTACAGCGCGTTGTTGAGCCGCTCGACCGTGTTTGAATTCAAGGCGGTCGAAATCGAGGATACCGAACAGGCGGTCAAACGCGGGTTTGCGTTTTTGGAGCAGGAGCAGGCGCTGACGCTGGATATCGAAGACGGCGTGACGCTTGATATTGCACGTGCGTGCGGCGGCGATGTCCGCAAGGCGATCAACGCGGTGGAGCTGAGCGTGCTGTCGGCGGATCTGAACGCGGACGGTTCCTTGGCGATCACCCGTGAAACGGTCGCTCAGCTTGGTGCACGCAGTGCGATGAAGTATGACCGCGAAGGGGACGAGCATTACGACATCCTCTCCGCGTTTCAGAAATCGATGCGCGGCTCGGATCCCAATGCCGCGATTCATTATCTTGCAAGACTTTTGGAAGCGGGAGATCTGCTCTCCGCCTGCCGTCGCCTGATGGTGTGCGCGGCGGAGGATGTGGGACTCGCTTACCCGCAGATCATCCCCATTGTCAAGGCGGCGGTGGATATGGCGTTGCAGGTCGGTCTTCCCGAAGCGCGCATTCCGCTTGCCGATGCGGTCGTTCTGGTATGTCAGAGCCCCAAATCGAACAGCGCCTACGAAGCGTACGATGCGGCGGCAAGAGACATCCGCGCGGGCAAAAGCGGTCCGATCCCGCGTCAGCTGCAGAACAAGCATTTTGACGGCGAGGATGCCGCGGTAAAAGGTCAGTTTTACCGCTATCCCCATAGTTTTGAAGGACATTGGGTACCTCAGCAGTATCTGCCCGATGTTCTGAAGGACACCGTGTATTACACCCCGGGCGACAACAAAACCGAGCAGGGCTTTGCCGCCTATTGGCAGACGGTCAAAGCGAAGTATAAAAACGGGTAACCGTTAATGAGGAGATTTACTTATGAACATTCAGGAAGTCATTGTATTTGCAGTATATCTGCTGTTTATGGTCGGTATCGGCGTTTTCTTTTTCATCAAGCAAAAGGCCGGCGGCGAAAAAACGCTCTTTTTGGGCAACCGTCAGATGGGCCCGTGGGTTGCGGCGTTGTCTGCAGGCGCGTCGGATATGAGCGCGTGGGTGCTGATGGGTCTGCCGGCAGGTATTTATGCTGTCGGTATGGGACAGATCTGGATTCCGGTCGGCCTTGCCATCGGCTACACGCTGAGCTGGTTTATCGTGGCACCGCGCCTGCGCCGTTTTTCGATCGTTGCCAACGATTCGATCACCATTCCGCAGTATCTGACCAACCGCTTCCTGTCTAAATCCAAGGCATTGCAGGTCATCTGCGCGGTGGTGTTTCTGACGGCGTATACGGTGTATGCGGCATCGAGCGTGGTGGCGTGCGGCGAGCTGTTCAACACGGTGATCGGCATTGATAAAACGGTGGCGATGATCATCGCGGCGGTCATTATTATCGGTTACACCTTCCTGGGCGGCTTTTCGGCGGTGTGCTGGACGGACTTTTTCCAGGGAATGCTGATTTTCGGCGCGATGCTGATTGCCCCGATTTTCGCGGCAGCATCGTTGCAGGGCGGCACAACGGAAGTGATCACCGATGCGGCGTATTGGAATCCCGTGACCAACTGGAAGGATATTGTCAGCGGTCTTGCTTGGGGACTCGGCTACTTCGGTATGCCGCACATCATTGTCCGCTTTATGTCCATCGGTTCGGCAAAGCATATGAAGAAATCGGCGATTATCGGTATCGTCTGGACGCTTGTGGTGCTGATCTGCGCGGCATTGATCGGCATTGTCGGTCGTATGTATCTCGGCTTTGATGAAAATATGGGTCAGCTTGTGTTCATCAAGATGGTGCGTTCCATCTTCCCGGCGCTGATTTCGGGCGTGTTGCTGTCGGCGATTCTGGCGGCATCTATGAGCACGGCGGACAGCCAGCTTCTGGCGGCTTCGTCGGCATTTGCCAGCGATGTGTATAAGCCCGTTTTCCGCAAGAATAAAGCTTCGGACAAAGAGATGATGTGGGCGGGACGCATTGTGATCCTGATCGTTGCCGTTGTGGCACTGGTCATTGCACTTGCACCCGGTACCAAGACAATTATGAGCCTCGTGGAAAATGCGTGGGGTCTGTTCGGCGCGGCATTCGGTCCGGCGATCATTCTCTCGCTCTTCTGGAAGCGCTTTAACTTCAGCGGTGCGTTGGCGGGTATCCTCACGGGTGCTGTGGTGGATATCGCGTGGCTGGTCTTCCTCAATGACGGACTCGGTCTGCTGAAGCTTGAAAACCCGCTGGGGATTTATGAGATCCTGCCCGGTTTTGTGCTTGGCATGATCGCGGCGGTTGTGGTATCTCTTATGACAAAGAAGCCCTCCGAAGAAGTGGAGGAGCTGTTCGACACGGCTGTCAATTACAAAGGTTGATCCGTAAAGTAAAGAACCGTTGCTTTGGGCAACGGTTCTTTTTTCTCACCAAATTCAAGAAAAAGCGAAATACCCCTTGACTTTTTTGTCGTTTTTTCGTATAGTGATATACAGTTTCCATATATAAATATTATATGGTGCATCTAAGGCAAAAACCACGAAGTCGGGAGGAGAGACAACCTCCCCGCTGAGTCGTATACAGGCTCTGCCGCAGTCACGCCGGATGACTGTGAAAAACCCTTTGCGGAGGGCAGCGCCCAAGGTACGGCGGTTTCACGGCCGATCGATGGCGAACTCGCTGTCCACGCGAAACTACCAAGCACACAGCCTGCCTGCTTTTTTGGCAGTGTGCGACCGCAAAGGGGGATGCATTGTTATGAAAGATATCATTACACTCAAAGACATCGCTGTATCATTCGACGGAGAAACGATACTGGACGGGCTCAACCTCAGTATCCGTGACGGAGAATTTGTCACCCTGCTGGGACCTTCGGGTTGCGGCAAGACGACAACTCTGCGCATTATCGCAGGCTTCGTGACTCCCGATCGCGGCGATGTCTTTTTTGGCGATCAGCGTGTCAACAACGTGCCCGCGCACAAACGTCACGTCAATACCATTTTCCAGCGCTACGCGCTGTTTCCGCATATGAACGTGTTTGAAAATGTGGCGTTCGGTATGCGTGTGCAGAAAAAGGGCAAGGATGAGATCAAAAAGACCGTCGAGGAAATGCTGGCACTTGTCAACCTCAAGGGCTACGAAAAGCGCCACGTCAGCACGCTGTCGGGCGGTCAGCAGCAGCGCGTGGCGATCGCCAGAGCGCTTGCCAACAAACCCACGGTGTTGCTCCTTGACGAACCGCTTGCCGCGCTCGACCTCAAGCTCCGCAAGGAGATGCAGGTGGAGCTGAAAAATATTCAGAAGAGCCTCGGCATCACGTTTATTTATGTGACGCACGACCAGGAAGAGGCGCTCACGATGTCGGACACGGTCGTGGTGATGGATCACGGCCGCATTCAGCAGATCGGAACCCCGATGGATATCTATAACGAACCGCAAAACGCGTTCGTGGCGGATTTCATCGGCGAAAGCAATATTTTCGACGGTGTTATGCGCGAGGACCGCGTGGTGGAATATTTCGGTAAGATCATTCCCTGCGTGGACAGCGGCTTTGCGAAGGATGAACTTGTCGATGTGGTCATCCGTCCCGAGGATGTGGAGCTTGTCGCTCCCGAAAAGGGTCAGCTCTGCGGCACGGTCACCTCGCTGATCTTCAAGGGTGTCCATTACGAAATGAATGTCGAAGCGTGCGGCTTCAGCTGGCTGGTGCACAGCACGAAGATGGAGCCCGTCGGTACCGAGGTCGGCATCTGCGTCGATCCCGAGAACATTCAGATCATGCGCAAACAGGAGGCTGTTTGCCATGACGAATAAGAAAAACACGCTTCTGGCGGGACCGTACCTGATCTGGGCGGTCGGCTTTATCGTGTTGCCGCTGTTTATGATCGTGTATTACGCGTTCACCGATAAGCAAAACCGCTTTACGTTTGACAATATCGTCGCGGCGGTGAGCGATCCTGCCAACCTGAAAGCGCTCGGTATGACGCTGCTTCTGGCGGCACTTGCCACGGCGATCTGTCTGGTGCTTGCGTATCCGCTTGCGCTGTGCCTGACCAAACTGCGCCTCAAGCGCAAAAATTCGATCATCTTTTTGTTCATCCTCCCGATGTGGATGAACTTTATGCTCCAGATGGTGGCTATCAACGTCATCGTGGAGGATAACGGCGTTCTCAATTCGTTGTTGACAGCACTCGGCTTGCCGACGGTGCATATTGCCAATACCTTCGGTGCGATCCTGCTCGGTATGGTGTACGACTATTTCCCGTTTATGCTGTTGCCGATCTTCAACAACGTTTCCTGCCTCGATAAGGATTTAATCAACGCTTCGCACGACCTCGGTGCCAACGGCATCAGCACCTTCTTCAAGGTGACATTGCCGCTGACTCTGCCCGGTGTTGTCAGCGGCATCACGATGGTGTTTATGCCCGCCATCTCCGACTTTGCCATTGCCGAGATGCTCGGCGGCGGCAAGATTATGCTCATCGGCAACGTGGTGGAGCAAAGCTTCAACAAGGGTCAGTATCATCAGGGCTCGGGGCTTGCGCTGTTGCTGATGGTATTTGTGCTGGTCAGCTCCTTTATCACCGATAAGGACGGCGAAGGGGAAGGAGGGACCTTGTTGCCATGAAAAAACTCGGTTCTGTCCTTCGCGGACTGTACATTGCGCTGATCTTCGTGTTTCTGTATGCGCCCGTCGCGCTGATGATCGTGCTGTCCTTCAACGAAACGCGTTCGGCGTATCACTGGGAGGGCTTCTCGTTCTGGAAATACGAAGCGCTCTTCAACAACGACACCATTATGGAAGCATTGGTGTCCACGGTGGTGCTCGGTCTTTGTGCCGCGGCGATCGCGACCGTGATCGGCATTCTTGTGTGTATCGGTATGATGGCAATGAGCAAGCGTATGCAGGGTGTCGTCACCACCACCGCGAATATTCCGCTTCTCAACGCGGATATCGTGACGGGTATCGCGCTGATGCTGTTTTTCGCCGCGGTTGTCGGACGGATGAGCAATGTCACGCTTCTGATCTCGCACGTGACGCTGGTGCTCCCGTATGTGGTGCTCAACGTGTCCTCCAAACTCCGTCAGTTTGATATGAGCATTTATCACGCGGCGCTGGATTTGGGGGCTTCACCCGCCAAAGCCTTTTTCAAGGTTGTTCTGCCCGATATTTTCCCGGGCGTGTTAGCAGGCTTCCTGCTGGCACTGACCATCTCGTTTGACGATTTTACGATCACGTATTTTACCAAGGGACAGGGACTCAACACCTTGTCCACAATGATCTACACCAACCGCATCCGCGGCATTCTGCCTGAATATTATGCGCTGTCTGCGCTGATGTTTGTGGCGATCCTGTCGCTGATCCTGATCGTGCAGATCATCAATATGCGCTCTGCACCCGCTGTGAAAAAGACGGAGCGGGATATGCAAAAGTAATACTTCTATTAAAGAAAGGGATTGAAAAATGAAAAAATTGTCTCTCATCGGAAAACGCACCGTCGCTGTTTCAGCGGCCTTCGTGCTTGTGATCACACTTTGTCTGTCGCTTGCGGGCTGCTCCTCGAAGCCGACACTCTATCTGTTCAATTACGGTGATTATATCTGCCCCGATGTGTATGACTTATTTGAAGAAGAAACGGGTATCCGCGTGGTGTATGACGAATATGCTGCGCCTGAGGATATGTATGCGAAGTTCACGTCGGGTACGGCGCAGTATGACCTGATCTGCACCTCGGACTATATGCTCGAGAAGCTGATCGGCGAGGACCGCCTGCAGCCCATCAACTTTGCCAATATCCCGAATTATAAGAACATCGCACAGGCTCAAAAGGATATATGCAAATCCTTTGACCCTCAGCAGCAATACAGCGTGCCGCATTTCTGGGGTACGGTTGGCATTCTTTACAACACCGAAAAGGTGAAAAAAGAGGATGTGCAGTCGTGGAAATGCCTGTTTGACGGCTCGTATGCGGGCGAGATCATTATGCCCAACAGCGAACGCGATGCGTTCTTCACGGCGCTGACGTATCTGGGGTACGACGCCAACACCAAAAATGCCGAGGAACTGCAGAAAGCGGCGGATCTGTTAGCGGCACAAAAAGCCGATGTGCAGGCATATCTGCTGGATGAAGCGGCGCGCGTGAAGCTGGAAGCGGGCAATGCGGACATCGCGGTTATCTACAACGGCGAAGCCTATCTTGCGATGGAAAACAATCCGGCTCTCGATTATGCTATACCCGCAGACGGCACCTGTGTGTGGATGGATGCGTTTGCCGTTCCCGCGAATGCCGCGAATGCCGCGTATGCGGAGCAATTTCTTGATTTTCTCTGCCGCGAAGACATCGCGACGATGAACTTCGAATATATTTATTATTCCACCCCGAATCAGGCAGTGGTGGACGCTTTGGACGATGAGATCCTCGACGTGGAGGCGATCTTCCCCGCGGAGGAGAGCATCAAAAATGCCGCGGTGTTCCGCTATTTAGGCGAAGAGACCGAGGTGCTGTATTCCACGCTCTGGAAAACGGCGAAGTCGTAAGATAAGTTCCGACTGTAAAAGGGAGAGGTACCTATGCTGACCGTGAAACACGGATCTACCGCACCGAAAGGGTTTATCGAGGACGTATTTGCGCTGGAGCAGATCGTGTATACGCCCGAACTGTGCGGCGACATTGCGAATATGTATAAGCGGTATGAGCGTTGTCCGGATACATTTGTGTTGCTGTATGACGGCGATACGCTGGCGGGCTATATCAATGCTCTTCCCGTGTCGGATTCGCTGTACGATGAAATGGTCAACCGCTCCGACAACCGTATGCGCGACGACGACATCACCCCTGACGAAATGACACCGTGGTCAACCGAAACTGCCAACCACGTGCTGGTGTTGTCGGTGGTGGTGCGTCCCGAATATCAGAAAAGCAATGCTATTGTGCGTCTGAGCAAGGCGTTTTTGGCATTTCTGCGTAAAAAGAACAAGGAAGGCTGTCATATTGACAGCCTCTTTGGCTATGCGGTGTCGCTGGGCGGCATCAAGTTTATGAAGCGCATCCGCACCTCCTTCCTCAAGAAAACGGAAGAGGGCTACAACCTCTTTTTCGGCGATGAGGAATCGGTGCAGGAGCTTCTTGATGACGGCTTTTTGCTCAACACCTACAAGAAGACCTACAAGGACGATCTGTATTTCTTCATCCCGATGACCTCCCTTCGCGTTAAGGGCAGCTTTGAATTTTTAGAGAATGCCAATACGCGCGTGACCAGGGATGAGGAGGAGCTCGACTATGTCCCGACCGAGGATATGAGCAAGTTAGGCTTCGGGGATCAGCTTTGCAAGATGCTCAACCGTCACGTGGAATACGAAACCAACAGCGATGTGTTCAAGGCGGGACAGCTGTCGCGTTTTTACATCGGTAATCCCGAAAACGATAACGGCGCGTTCTATTTAGCGTGCTATGACGACGATTACGACGATATTCCGCTGTACGACGAGCCCGTGCACCTATTCATCACGGGACACCGTGACACAGGGCTCTATATCGTGACGCTGGCGGTGATGAACAACACCTACATCCCGACACAGCTGATCGATCAGATGTCCTCGGGGCATCTGGATATTTCTTCCAAAAAAGGCGAGGGCTACGTTCCTATTGAGGAGTATATCCGCGATCGCTTCAAGCTGGAAAAATGCGGACAGCCCAAATGCGTCGCTTGTTTGTCCAACGAGCCCGAAGACCGCAACGAGCTTGCCTATCTGCTGTCGGGCGAAACCTACATCAGCAAGCACATCGACTATAAGATCCGTCCGCATCTGTTGGAGGAGCTGTTGCAGGATCATTCCAGCTACGATTATTATACCTCCTATATTTCCAATTCCGTGATCGCCTTCGTGTTTGCGGACGGGTATTATTCCGATGTCGTTTTGGAACGCCTTGATTCGGCGGCGTCGGTCATCTTTGTTGTGGAGATCGTGCTGTTTCAGAACACCGCCATCCTGCGCACGAACCGCAAGGTCGTCAATGAGCTGAGTGATGACGGCGATGTGTCGCAGCAGACGATCGACGATCTGTATATGGAGTTCGGCAAAACGATGCGCTTTTGGAATTCGGATATTTTCAAATATCCCTATTCGCAAAGGGAGGCGGACGAGGTTATCCGTTGCTTCGGTATCGATAAGATCCTGGAAGACTATCACCGCAACCAGCAGTTCCTCGACCGTATGATCGAGCTCAAGAGCAACATCGCCGCGCAGGACTCGGACCGTGTGATGAACAACATTCTGTTCTTTATGTCCATCATCGAGGGCTCGTCCATTACGGTGGCGGGCTTTGCGTGGGCATATGCGCTCCTGAACGGTGGGGAATGGATGGCAGGCGACGGCGGAAAGTTAGCGTGGATCGTGCTGTTCATCCTCGGCTGTCTGCTTGTCCGCTTTGCGGGTCAGTGGATCACACGCTTCAAACAATTCCGCAAACACCATAAAAAGAAAAAGGAGAAACGCCGTTATGATGACCACACTGAAAAATGAGTATCTGACCGTTACCGCCTGTGACACGGGTGCGGAAATGCACAGCATCGTGTCCGCGGACGGCATCAGCTATATGTGGGACGGTCACGCACCGTACTGGAACAAGCATTCGCCGACGCTGTTTCCCATCATCGGCGCGCTTCGGAATAATTTTGCCACCTCGGCGGCGGGCGATATTCATCTGCCCAAGCACGGCTTCTGCCGCACGGCACCGTTTGAAACCGTGGAGACGACCGCCACCTCGGTGACCTATCGCTATACCGATAACGAGGAGACCTTTAAGCAGTATCCGTATCATTTTGAGTTTATGGTGACCCACGCGCTTGAGGGCGATGCGGTGCGCACGACCTATACCGTGAAAAACACGGGTGACGGTGTGATGCCGTATTGCGTCGGCGGTCATCCTGCGTTTCACGTGCCGCTCGTTGAGGGCGAGGCATACACCGATTATCTGGTGGAATTTGAGCAAAACGAAACCGCGGACTGTCCGCTGATCAATATGTCCACCTGCCTGATTGAGGATTCCGTGCGCAACCGTCTGCTCACCGACGAAAAGAGCTTCCGTCTCAATCACGTGCTGTTCCGCGGCGATGCGCTGATCTTTGAGAATCTGAAATCGAAATCCGTCAGGCTGGTATCCGCCAAAAGCGGTCGCGGTGTTGAGATGGACATTTCCGGTTTCCCCGTGTTTGCCGTGTGGACGATGGTGGACGATCAGCCGTTTGTTTGCTTTGAGCCGTGGCAGGGCGGTGCGACCCGCGAAAGCGAGGATGATGTGTTTGAGCATAAAAATCACGTTGTCCTTGCGCAACCGGGTGAAACCCGTTCCTTCTCGTACAGCGTGAGGGTGTTTTAAGTGGTAAAGGCGATCCTGTTTGATTTGGACGGCACGCTTGCCGATACACTGCAAGCACTTGCAAACAATGTCAACGCCGTGCTCGCTGAAGCGGGCTTGCCCGTGCATCCTCTTGAAGCGTACCGCCGCTTTGTCGGCAACGGCGCAAAGCTGCTTATGGAGCGGGCGGCAGGCTATCACGATGACATACTGTTAGCACGCTTTTTGGAGCGGTATGACCGCACCTGCCTGGAGGATACACCGCCGTATGACGGCACTATTGAAACGCTGGATCGGTTGATCGGGCAGGGGATACGCTTAGCGGTCGTGACAAACAAACCGCACGCCCAAGCGGTGAAGCTGACACGGCATCTGTTCGGTGACCGCTTCAATGTCATTTTAGGCTCACAGCCCGGTTATCCGCGCAAGCCGCACCCCGAGGCGGTGCTTTTAGCGATGCAGACGCTCGGTGTGACAGCGCAGGAGTGCGTGTTTGTCGGGGATTCCGATGTCGATGTGCAGACTGCTCACGCCGCCGGGATGCCGTGCATCGGTTGTTGTTACGGATTTCGCGGAGAAGAGGAGCTGAAAAAAGCGGGTGCGGATGCGCTTGTATATTCATTCGCGGAATTGGCAAAAAATCGCTTGCTTTTTGCATAAAGATGCAGTATACTGATAATGTTATTGACAGCCGTAAAAGAGCGGCTGATATAAAGGAGAATGATTATTATGAAAAAATGGCTTTCTGTTGTGATGACAGTCGTGCTGATGCTCACCTGCCTGACTGCGTTTGTCGGTTGCGGCGGCAAGGAGGACAACACCCTTGTAATGGCGACCAACGCCGCATTCCCTCCGTATGAGTACAAGGAAGGCGACAAGATCGTCGGTATTGACGCAGAGATCGCCGCGGCAATCGCTGAGAAGCTCGATATGGAGCTTGTGATCGAAGACGTTGATTTCGGTGCTGTGCTTACGGGCGTTGCCGAAGGCAAGTACGATATGGGTCTTGCGGGCATCACCGTGACCGAAGACCGCAAAAAGACGATGGACTTCTCGGATACCTATGCAACGGGTATTCAGGTCATTATTGTCAACGACGGTTCGACCATTGCAACGCTTGACGACCTGTTTGTGTTCGATGCGGAAGGCAACCCCACCGCTCTGAAGAACCCCGACATCAAGGTCGGCGTGCAGGAAAACACCACCGGTGATATCTATTCCTCCAGCGCTGTGGATGCCTGGGGCTTCAACGACCTCAACGAGGACGAGTCCGTTAAGACCGACCGCGTGGTGCGTTACAAGACCGGCGCTGAGGCGGTTTCCGCGCTGAAGAGCGGTAAGGTTGACTGCGTGATCATCGATAACGAGCCTGCAAAGTCCTTTGTTGCCGCTAACGAAGGCATCCACATTCTCGAAGGCGACAACGAGTATGCCGTTGAGGATTATGCCATCTGCGTGAAGAAGGGTTCGGAGCTGCTCGAGAAGATCAACAAGGCTCTTGCTGAGTTGAAGGCTGACGGCACTGTTGATAAGATCATCAACAAGTACATCCCCAAGGATGGCGGCGCGACCGAATAAGTTCTGCCAAAACAAGTAAAGAGAGGAGACGGGAGAGTGCTCCCGTCTCTTTCTTGCGTTGAAAGGATTATTGTATATGACGGGATTTTGGGAATCCGCTCCGAAATGGCTTGTGGATCTGAAAGACGATTTTGTATTGAATTTTTTGGATGAGGGTCGTTGGAAGTGGCTCTTGGAGGGTCTTGGACATACGCTTCTCATTACCTTGGTGGCACTTCTCATCGGTCTTGCCATCGGTGTTGTGATCGCCGCTGTGCGTTCCACATATGATAAAAACCGCGAGAGTATGGAATTGCACAAGAGCGTCGGCTACTATGTGCTCAAATTCTTTAACGGCGTTTGCCACGTGTATCTGACGATCATCCGCGGTACTCCTGTTGTGGTACAGCTGTTGATTATGTATTTTATCGTGTTCGCCTCCTCGCGCAACAGCCTGATGGTGGCGATGATCGCGTTCGGTATCAATTCGGGCGCGTATGTGGCGGAAATTCTGCGCGGCGGTATTATGTCCATCGACAATGGTCAGTTTGAAGCCGGTCGTTCGCTCGGCTTCAACTATGTGCAGACGATGATCTACATCATCATTCCGCAGGTGTTCAAAAATGTGTTGCCGACCCTCTGCAACGAGTTTATTGTGCTTCTCAAGGAAACCTCTGTTGCGGGCTATGTCGGCATTGTCGATCTCACCAAAGCGGGCGACCTCATCCGCGGACGCACATTTTCGGCGTTTATGCCGCTGATTGCCGTTGCGTTGATTTATCTGGTGATGGTCATCATTCTGACCGCACTTGTGGGTATGCTGGAGAGGAGGTTGCGTAAGAATGAGCGTTAATGCAACGGTGAATGCATCCGACTATGGCGCGTCGTACGGCGGAGATGTGATCATTGATGTGCGCAACCTGAAAAAGCATTATAAGGGCGGCGAGATCAAAGCCCTTGACGGCATCAATTGTCAGATCCGTCGCGGCGAGGTGGTTGTGATCATCGGCCCGTCGGGAAGCGGCAAATCCACGCTTCTCCGTTCATTGAATCTGATGGAATTCCCGACAGCGGGACAGATCGTTGTCAAAGGACAGGATATTCTCGCCAAGGGTGTCAACATTGACCGCCACCGCCAGAAAATGTCGATGGTGTTCCAGCATTTCAATCTGTTTCCGCATATGACGGTGCTGCGCAATATGACACTGGCACCGATGACGCTTCTCAAAAGAAGCCGCAACGAAGCCGAAAAAACGGCATTAGATTTGCTTGAACGCGTGGGACTTCGCGACCGTGCAGGTGCTTATCCCGACCAGCTGTCGGGCGGTCAGAAGCAACGTGTTGCCATCGCCAGAGCACTGGCAATGAACCCCGAGGTGTTGCTGTTTGACGAACCGACCTCCGCTCTTGATCCCGAAATGGTCGGCGAGGTGCTTGAGGTTATGAAATCGCTTGCCGAAAACGAAACGACGATGATCGTTGTGACGCACGAAATGGGCTTTGCCCGCGAGGTCGGCGACCGCGTGATTTTTATGGAGGATGGCGTGATCGTGGAGGAGGGGACTCCTGACGAGCTTTTCAACAATCCCAAGAGTGACCGTCTGAAGATGTTCCTGTCCAAAGTGCTGTAAAAACAGAGGAGGTCTTTTGTAATGAAAATTTTGTTTCAGGGCGACAGCCTGACCGAATGCAACCGCGATAAAAGCAATCCCGACGATCTCGGCAACGGCTATGTTGCCGTGGCATCCCGTCTTATTGCGCAGATGTTCCCCGACAAGGACTTCACCTTTATCAACCGCGGTGTCGGCGGTGACCGCACGTGGAATCTGCTTGAACGCTGGCAGGAGGATACCATCGACCTTCAGCCCGACATTCTGACACTGATGATCGGCGTCAACGATACCTGGCGTCGGTACGATATGAACGATCCTACGAGCGTGGAGGATTATGAGAAGAATCTGCGCAAGCTCCTTGACGATGTCAAGGCACATACGAACGCAAAGCTTCTGATGATCGAGCCGTTTATGGTGCACGAGGACGAGGATCTGTGGCGTGAGGACTTCTATCTGAAGATCAATGCGTTCCGCCGTGTCGCAAAGGCGTATGCCGATGCGTATCTGCCGATGGACGGTCTGATCGCGATGATGTGCGTCGAAGCAGAACCCAAGCACTGGTCGTTGGACGGCATTCACCTGATCGAAGCGGGCATCAACCGTATGGGCGAGTATGTCGCGAAAGCGGTGGCATCGCTGATCGAAGGGTAAGACGATGTATAAGATCACGATTCTGTGTGTCGGCGGCCTGAAGGAAGCCTATTGGCGCGATGCGTGCGCGGAATATCACAAGCGTTTGCGTCCGTTTTGCCGCTTTACGGTGACCGAGGTCGCCGAGGAACGCATCCCGAACAACCCTTCTGCCGCCCAGATCAAAGCGGTGATCGATGCTGAGGGCGAGCGCCTGCTGGCAAAGCTGGAGCCGTCATCGCTTCCCGTGGCGCTGTGTATCGAAGGCAAGGAACGTTCGTCCGAACAGCTTGCCGCGTTGATCGAGCAATATGCCGTCGGCGGGGAAGGGGATATCACGTTTCTCATCGGCGGATCGTGGGGACTCTCCGAGGCGGTCAAAGCCAAAGCACGCCTGCGGATGTCGATGTCACCGATGACCTTTCCGCATCAGCTTGCCCGTGTGATGCTGTGCGAGCAGGTGTACCGCGCGATGCAGATTTTAAGCGGCGGTCAGTATCATAAATGAATACCGTTACAAGGCATTCCGCGTGTTCGGAATGTCTTGTTTTTTTGATCTACAACGGGATCACCGTCGGAAAATGAGCAAATATTTATATGGTGTATTGACAATAGATATATATTTGGTGTATAGTATTAATAGAGGGATCGGGTGACATATTCCCAATGTTTGTTCCATCGCAAAAAGCAACGAAGAAAGGCGGATGATCCTATGAAGCGAATGATATGCGGATTGCTGGCAGTATGGTTGCTTTGCAGCGCAGTGGTCGTGCCGGCGGTATCGGCAGAGGCGATGACGACCTATCGCGCGTATCTCGGCGGCGATATCAACGGCGATTGGGCACTCGACACATCCGATGTGCGCGAGATGCTGTCTGCCATTCTGTCGGAAACCACGCTCCCGTCAGCGGATGTCAACGGAGACAGCATCGTGAACACAGCGGATGCGAAGGCAATATTGAAAACGGTTTCCAAGGGCACGACCGTCTATCCCGTCGAAGCCGTGTTTGCCAAACGGAGCGAACCCCTTCAGGGGCAGGATGTGACATTTGTGCACGCAAACGCCGACATCCCGCTTGCAGACTATACGCCGAGCGTGTGGGTCGTGCAGTCCGTGGAGGAGCTCAGAGCGGCACTCAGCTTACAGAAATATATGGAGTACGATGAGACGACCCTGCAGGAATGTGTCGGGCATATTTCTCAGGCGTTTTTTGAAGATCACGTGCTGATCGTGCTGGATACCTTCTATAACGATGTGAACAGCAGTGTCAGACCGTCCCGCATCGTAAAAAGCGATAACGAACTTTGCATTGTGCTGGAATGCGAAATGGCGTGGGACGAACCCCTTATGGCACACGACCGCTTCCTGCTGGAGGTTGCCCGAGCGGATCTGGAAAATGTGCAGACCATCACGACATACGCCGAGTATATCGATGTCAGCCCGTTTTAAAACCGCCGTCCGTGAACAAAAGACATAAAAACAGCAAAGCCGTGCTCCGTACCTGTCGGTACAGAGAGCACGGCTTTCTTTTTTTACAAATTATTTCATATTTTTCCATTGCAAAACGGTGACAGATTTGATATACTGTACCTTGTATATTTCTGTCCAAAGGAGGCATCGGGCCGATGTCCCGTACCCGTGTGATTTCCCCCGAAGAATTGGCGGCTCAACGCCCGTATACCAACCGCATCCGCGAGTATTATGCGTTTCTGCTTCCCGAGCATCCGCCGCTTGCGTTTGTGCGTACCTACGGCTGTCAGCAGAATGTCAGCGACTCCGAGCATATCAAAGGAATGCTCGCTGCGATGGGTTTCGGGTTTACCGAACAGGCGGACGAAGCCGACCTGATCCTGTTCAACACCTGCGCGGTGCGTGAGCACGCCGAAGACCGCGTGTTCGGCAATGTCGGTGCCCTTAAAAATCTCAAGCGCCGCAAGCCGCACCTGATGATCGTGCTGTGCGGCTGTATGGTTCAGCAGGAGCATATCGCGCAGAAATTCTACAAAAGCTACCCGTTTGTCAATCTGATTTTCGGCACGCACGTGCTGTATCGGTTTCCCGAATTGCTGTGCGGCGTGATCGAAGAGCAAAAACGCCGCGTGGAGATTCCGTCGGAGGATGGCAACATCGCCGAGGGCATCCCCGTTGTGCGCGACGGCAGCTTCAAGGCGTGGTTGCCGATTATGAACGGCTGCAACAACTTCTGCACCTATTGCATCGTACCGTATGTGCGCGGACGGGAGCGCTCGCGTGATCCCGAAGCGGTCATCGCCGAAGCCAAAGAGCTGATCGCCGCGGG
The DNA here is from genome assembly GCA_015065805.1 of Oscillospiraceae bacterium. Classification (GTDB taxonomy): domain Bacteria; phylum Bacillota; class Clostridia; order Oscillospirales; family Acutalibacteraceae; genus RGIG1959. The sequence continues at coordinate 21,416 of SVPN01000017.1, forward strand.
ATACAAGGAGATCACGCTTTTAGGTCAGAATGTCAACTCCTACGGCAAGGGAGAAGCGCACGGGGTGAATTTCCCCGAGCTTCTTCGCCGTATCAACGCGCTTGAGGGCGACTTCCTCATCCGCTTTATGACATCGCACCCCCGCGATGCCACAAAGGAGCTGTTTGACACCATCGCCGCCTGCGAGAAGGTGTCGCGGCATTTTCACCTGCCCTTCCAATCGGGCAGTAACCGCATTTTAAAAGAAATGAACCGCCACTACACCCGTGAGCAGTATCTCGACCTCATCGCCTACGCGCGTTCGGTCGTGCCCGATATCTCCTTTACAAGTGATGTTATCGTCGGTTTCCCCGGTGAGACCCGCGAGGATTTTGAGCAGACACTGTCGCTGATCGAGGAGGTCGGGTTTGTGTCGCTGTTCACCTTCATCTTCTCTCCGCGTGAGGGAACGCCCGCCGCACGGATGGACGATCCCGTGTCAGCGGAGGAAAAGGTCAAGTGGTTTCAGGAGATGACGGCGTTGCAGGAATCGCTGTCGGCAAAGCGCACGGCGGCAATGGTCGGCGAAACCAAAAAGGCACTTCTGGAAACCGCGGTAGGGGACTTTATCGAAGCCCGCCTGCCCGACAATGTGATCGTGCGTGTTAAGGGCGATGCCGCGATGATCGGCAAGCACGCCTTGGTGCGCATTACCGAAGCCAAAAGCTGGATCCTTTTAGGAGAGATTAAGCAGATTTTATAAACATTATTATTTCAAAGGAGAGTTTGAACAATGGACGTTTTACTGGAAATGGCAAAAGAGATGGGCGAAGCCCTTCAGCAGGATGAGCGCTATGTTGCATTGCAGATGGCGCAGGCAAAGGCAGACGAGGACAAGGCTCTGCAGGATCTGATCGGCGAGTTTAACCTCAAGCGTATGGCGCTTGCGACCGAAAGCGAAAAGGACGAGCCCGATGAAGAAAAGCTGCACAAGCTCGATGCTGATCTGCACGAGGTGTACAGCCGCGTCATGGCGAACGAGAGTATGCAGGCGTACAACACCGCCCGCATCGCGATCGATCAGCTGCTCAACGGCATTCAGCGCATCCTGACGCTGTCCGCGCAGGGCGAAGACCCCCACAGCATCGACACCGAGCATTCCTGCGGCGGTAACTGCGGCAGCTGCGGCGGTTGCCACTGATTCGAAACACTGTTGACGAAAGGAGCGATCGGCATTGGCAGAGCTCAGTCCGATGATGAAACAATATCTTGAAATCAAACAGAAGAATCCCGATGCCATCCTCTTTTTCCGTCTGGGTGACTTTTATGAGATGTTCTTTGACGATGCCAAAATCGCATCGCAGGAACTGGAGCTGGTGCTGACGGGACGCGATTGCGGACTTGAGGAGCGTGCGCCGATGTGCGGCGTGCCGTTTCACAGCTGTGAATCGTACATCGCCCGTATGGTTGCCAAGGGCTATAAGATCGCGATCTGCGAACAGACCGAAGACCCCGCACAGGCAAAAGGCCTTGTCAGGCGCGATGTGGTGCGCGTCATCACGCCCGGTACGGTGATCGAAAGCAGTATGCTCGATGAGGGTAAAAACAACTATCTGTGCGTGCTCTGCCACCGTGCCGATGCGGTGGGTATCTGCTTTGCCGATTGTTCGACGGGTGAGCTGTACGCCACGCAGATCGACGGTGAGGATGTGTCGCTTCGCGTGATCAATGAGCTCGGTCGCTTCCGTCCGAGTGAGATCGTGATGAATGACGCGTGCCGCGCAGATGCCGTTTTGCTGGATTTCATCCGTTCGCGCCTGCAGCTCAAGGAGCAGTTTGCGGCGGAGGAATTGTTTGAGAAAACGCGCACCGAAGAGATTGTGCTGACACAGTATGCCGTTTCGTCGGTGCAGACATTAGGAGCCGATGTTACCGAAGCAATGGTGTCGGCGATGGGCTATCTGCTGAGCTATCTGCAGGAAACCCAGATGAGCGGTCTTGACCGCTTCCGCCGTCCCGAGATCTATTCCGACGTGCAGTATATGCAGTTGGATCTGACGGCAAGACGCAATTTGGAACTGCTGGAAACGATGCGCAACAAGGAAAAGCGCGGCTCGCTTTTAGGCGTGCTTGACCGTACCCGCACCGCGATGGGCAAGCGCCTCATCCGCACATGGATCGAGCGTCCGCTGATCAATCCTGCGCCGATCTCCCGCCGTCACAACGCGGTGGACGAGTTGGTGCATCAGACGGTGATGCGCTCGGAGATCCGCGAAATGCTGTCGTCCATCTATGACTTAGAACGCATTATGACCCGCGTTGTCTACGGCAGTGTCAACGCCAAGGAGCTTCGCTCGCTGTGGCAGACAATCTGCCGCCTGCAACCGATCAAGGCTCAGCTCGGCGGCGTGACCTCATCGCTGCTGCAGGACATCGAAAAAGCGATCGACCCGCTGGAGGATCTGCGCGATCTGATCGACCGCGCCATTGTGGAGGAGCCGCCGTTCTCCGTGCGTGAAGGCGGAATGATCCGCGAGGGCTATAACGCCGAGATCGATCAGCTCCGCTTTGAAATGACCGACGGCAAGGGTGTGATCACCCGTGTCGAAGCGGAAGAAAAAGAAAAAACGGGTATCAAGACCCTGAAAGTCGGCTACAACCGTGTATTCGGCTATTATATCGAAGTCTCGAAATCCTTTATCGGGCAGGTGCCCGAGCATTACATCCGCAAGCAGACGCTTGCCAATGCCGAGCGCTATATCACACAGGAGCTCAAGGAGCTCGAAGCGCGCGTGTTAGGTGCGAAGGATCGTGTGGTGGCGCTGGAATATCAGCTGTTCAACGAGGTGCGTCTGGCGGTTGCCGCCCAGCTTCACCGTATTCAGTTCACCGCGCAGGCGATCGCACGGCTGGATGTGCTGTGCTCGTTTGCCGAGGTGGCGGTCAAACGCCAATACAGCCGTCCCATCGTGGACACAAGCGGCACGGTGCAGATCAAAAACGGCCGTCATCCCGTGGTGGAATCGTTGCAGGATGCTCCGTTTGTCCCCAACGACACCTTCCTTGATAACGGCGAAAACCGCGTAGCGGTCATTACGGGCCCGAATATGGCCGGTAAATCCACCTTTATGCGTCAGACGGCACTCATCGTACTTATGGCGCAGATCGGCTCGTTTGTCCCTGCGGAATCGGCGACGATCGGTGTTGTGGACAGCATCTTTACCCGCGTCGGCGCATCGGATGACTTGGCGTCGGGACAGTCTACCTTTATGCTGGAAATGAGCGAGGTGGCGGCGATTTTGCGCAACGCGACCTCCAAGAGCCTGATCGTATTCGACGAGATCGGTCGCGGTACCTCGACCTACGACGGTATGAGCATCGCCAGAGCGGTGCTGGAATATGTGACCGACAAGAAAAAGATCGGCGCCAAGACGCTGTTTGCCACGCACTATCACGAGCTGACGGTGATGGAGCAGGAGCTGGCGGGCGTGAAGAACTACAACATCGCCGTAAAAAAACGCGGTGACGATATCACGTTCCTGCGTCGTATTGTGCGCGGTCCTGCCGATGACAGCTACGGCATCGAGGTGGCAAAGCTTGCGGGCATTCCCGATACGGTGGTGTCGCGTGCCAAGGAGATCCTGCGCTCGCTCGACGATGAGGGAGCAGTTGCTCCGCACGGCACAAAGGAACGCTTTACCGAGCCCGCACAGGATGTCGGCGGACAGATGTCGCTGTTGCCGATGGCGGAAAACAGCGTGATCGAGCGTCTGCGTACGCTGGATATCAACACGCTGACCCCGATCGAAGCGTTGCAAACGCTTTATGAGCTTGCGAAAGAAGCACAATCTATGTGATTATATACTGCAGGAGGTGAGCACCGTGTCGAAAATTGCGGTTCTCGATAAGCATACCGCCGAGTTGATCGCGGCGGGCGAAGTGGTCGAACGGCCGTCTTCGGTCATCAAGGAATTGGTGGAAAACTGTATGGATGCGGGTGCCACTTCGATTTCCGTTGAGATCAAAAACGGCGGTGTCACGTATATGAGTGTCACCGACAACGGCGAAGGTATGGAGCGGGACGATGTGCCCGTAGCGTTTTTGCGCCACGCTACCAGTAAGGTGCGTACAGCTCCCGATCTGGATGCGATTTCGACCTTAGGCTTCCGCGGAGAGGCGCTTGCCTCCATTGCCGCGGTGGCGCGTGTGGAGCTGATCACCCGCCGTGAAGAGGATCTTGCGGGTACGCATTATACGATTGAAGGCGGCACAGCGGGAGAGCTGTCGGACATCGGTTGTGCCAAGGGCACGACCATTGTGGTGCGCGATCTGTTCTTCAACGTTCCCGCCCGTATGAAGTTTCTGAAAAAGGATGTCAGCGAGGGCAACGCCGTGGCGGCGGTAATGGACCGTCTGGCACTGTCTCATCCCGAGATCGCGTTCCGCTTTGTGCGTGACGGGAAAGAGGAATTGCAGACATCGGGAGACGGCGACCTGCGCGGGTGTATTTATTCCGTGCTCGGACGTGAGTTTTCCAAAAATCTGCTTCCCGTTGACTATTCGCTTGACGGCGTGAGGGTTTACGGCTTCGTGTCGGCTCCCTCGTCGTCACGCCCCAATCGTACGATGCAGCATTTCTTTGTCAACGGACGCTATGTCAAGACCCGTACGGCAATGGCGGCGTTGGAGCAAGCGTTCAAGGGCGCGATTATGAGCGGCAAATTCCCCGCCTGCGTCCTGTTTATTGAGCTTGCTCCCGAAACGGTGGATGCCAATGTGCATCCCGCCAAAATTGAAATTCGTTTTATGGACGAGCGTCCCGTGTTCAGCGCGGTGTATCACGCCGTGCAGAACGCGCTTTCGGGCGCATCGGCACCCAAAAGTGTGTCCCTGCCGCCCAAAGCACCGTCGGCACCGGCAGGCAGACAGTTAGTGCTGGATTTCAGCAAACCGCTGACACCGCCCGCGCCGCCGAAATCCGCGCCGACCGCCCAACCGCCTGCCGAGCCGAAAAAGCCGAGCATCTTCCGTGTGACGGAGGAATATGCGGGTTATGACCGTCCTTCACTGACAGTGGGGGATGTGGCACAGCAGTGGGGAAATCTGCAGGAGAAGCGCGAGCCGACCTATACGCCGCCCGCACAGACACCGCTTGCGCCGACCGCTCAACCGACGGTTATCGAACCGCCGCAAGAGCCCGAACCGCCCGAAGTCCGCGTGGTGGAGGAGCAGGAAGCACACAAGCCGGTGCACTATATCGGCGAACTGTTTTCCACCTATCTGTTGGCGGAGATGGACGGCTCGCTGTATGTCATTGATAAACACGCCGCGCACGAGCGGTTGCTGTACAATCAGCTGACTGCCACCGAACACGCGGATTCCCAACAACTGCTTGCACCGCTTTCCGTCACGCTCAGCCGTGAGGAATATGCGGCACTGATGATGTACACCGAGGAGCTGGCAAGGGTCGGCTTTGAGGTGGAGGAATTCGGCGGACGAGAAGTGCTCATCCGTGCCGTGCCGATGATTCTGTCGGGATGCGACGTTGCCGCTGTTATCCGCGAGATCGCGGGCGGCTTTGCGGACGGTGCCCGCACTGTGCGTTCGTCGGCGCTTGACTGGATTTATCATTCCACCGCTTGCCGTGCCGCGGTGAAGGCAGGGGACGAAAGCCGTCCCGCAGAGCTTGCCGCTTTTGCGCAGAGGGTGCTGTATCACGACGATCTGCGCACCTGTCCGCACGGCAGACCCGTTTGCTTCTCGCTGACAAAGCAGGAGATCGAGAAGCAATTCGGGCGTATTATCTGATGATTGAAATGAGGTGGTCGGCAATGTGCAAACCCGCGCTTCTTGTGGTGGCAGGACCGACCGCATCGGGAAAAACGGCGCTTGCCATTGCACTTGCCAAGGCATTAAACGGCGAGGTGGTATCTGCCGATTCGATGCAGATCTATAAAGGCATTCCTGTTGCCACGGCGTGTCCTTCGATGGAGGAACGCGACGGGATCGTGCATCACCTGCTTGCGTATGTGGAGTTGCACGAACCGTTCAGTGTGGCGCGGTACGCCAAGGATGCACGCGAGGTGATCGCGGACATCCACGCACGCGGAAAATTGCCGATTCTGTGCGGCGGCACAGGGCTGTACATTGCCGCTGTCACCGATAACGTGTGCTACGAAGACCAGGATGATGAACGTGCCGCGTCGCTTCGCACCCGCTTGCAGAAGGAATGGGAGCAAGAGGGCGATCAGGCGATGTGGGACAAGCTTCTGAAAGTGGATCCCGTGCTGGCGCAAAAGCTCCACATTCACGACCGCACCCGCGTGCTCCGCGCGCTGGAGGTGTACGAATTGACGGGTGTGCCGATGTCCGAACAGCAAAAACGGCAGAAGGAACAGCCGTCACCGTATGATGTGACGATGGTTACACTCGATTTCCGCGATCGGCAAAAGCTGTACGACCGCATCGACCGCCGTGTGGATGTGATGCTTGAAAACGGCTTGCTGGAGGAAACCGCCGCGGTGGTGCGGTTAACGCTTCCGACGGCACGTGCTGCCATCGGTTGCAAGGAGCTTCGTCCGTATTTTGACGGGGAGTGCACGCTTACGCAGGCACTTGATTGTATGAAACGCCGCTCGCGGCAGTATGCCAAGCGGCAACTGTCGTGGTTTCGGCGGATCGAAGCCGCGCACACGCTTTATGTGGACGATTATGACAGCCTCACCCAACTTCGGGATGCGGCACTTTCGATATATCACGAATGAAAGGAGATCCCTATGGCCACCTTTCTCAAACGCCTGATGTTTCTCGTCGGCGGACTGATGTTGCTTTTCTACATCGGTTACCATATTTTTATGAATGCGTATTCGCCCATCAAAACCGATGTGGCGATCCTGTATGACGAATACGAAACGGTGGATACCACCGGCTTTGTTGTGCGCAACGAAACGCTTATCCCGATGACACAGCAGGGCTTTGTGTATTACATCGCCGAAAACGGCAGTCGCGTGTCCAAGGACGGCAAAATCGCCGATCTGTATATCGATCAGGAGGCGGCTGTGGCAAAGCAACAGCTCCAGGCGGTGGATGCAGAGATCGCCCAGCTGAAAACCATTGAAGAGCAGGGACAGAACAACCGCACCAATCTGGATATCATCAACACCCAGCTTTATAAAGCGCAGGCGGCGGTGATCGCGGAAATGTCCCAGCCGCATCTGTCGCAGATCGATACGCTGTCCACCAATCTTCTGACGTTGATGAACAAGCAACAGATCACCATCGGGCGTGCGCAGAGCTTTGAAGCGCGTTTGTCCGCGCTGTCGTCACAGCGTGCCGCGCTTGCTGCGAAAAATGCCGCTCCGACCAGCTCGGTCTTTTCCCCGACGGCGGGGTATTTTGTGAATACGGTGGACGGACTGGAAGCGGCGATCGATGCCGATTCCGTCATATCCGTTACGACCGATGAGATCCGTCAGGCAATGCAGACCGAGCCGACGGTGGACAACTCCCGTTACATCGGTAAGGTTGTCGGCAGCTATGAATGGTATCTGGTGTGCGTGCTTCCCGCCGAAGAGATCACGCGCTTGCCGATGGACGGTATGGTGCGCCTGCGCCTGCCGTTTGTATCCAACGAAACCATCCCCGTGACGGTGGTGGCGGAAAACCGCGACCGTGACGGCAATATGGCGGTGGTGTTCCGCTGTGACTATATGTCCGCCGATCTGTCGGACATCCGTCTGGAGCAGGTGCAGGTGCTTGTCAAACAGCATTCGGGTCTGCGCGTTCCCGATGAAGCGGTGCGCTTCAACGAGGCACAGGAGGCGGGCGTGTTTGTGCAGGAAGGCAATGTCATCCGCTTCCGTCGCATCCGCGTTGCCTATCACAGCGAGCACGAGGACTACTCCATTTGCGAAGTGGTGAACGAAAACGGCTATCTGCAGGTGTACGACGATATCGTGGTAGAAGGGAAGAATCTGTATGACGGAAAAATCGTACGCTGAGCAGGACCTGCAGGCGGTTGTGTCGCAATACCTGGCGATCCGCGAACGCGTGGAGAATGCCTGTGTGCGCGCAGGACGCCGTGTGGAGGAGGTCACGCTTGTCGGTGTCACCAAAACGGTGGAGGCACCGCTGATCAACGCGGCACTGGATGCGGGATTGACCGCCATCGGCGAGAACCGCGTGCAGGAATATCTCTCCAAAAAGGATGACCTGCATCTTGACGGCGTGGCACGCTATCTGATCGGGCATCTGCAGACCAACAAGGTGCGCGCCGTTGTGGGCGAGGTGGATATGATCCAGTCGGTGGACAGTCTGAGACTTGCCGCGGCGATCGACCGCGTTTCCGCAGAAAAGGGGATCATAACTCCCGTTCTGGTGGAGGTCAACATCGGCGATGAGGTGAGCAAGGACGGCATTTCCGCCGACAACGCGCAGGAGCTGTTGTGTCAGATGGCGGACTTTTCGCACATTTCCGTGCAGGGATTGATGACGATCCCGCCGATTTCGGACACAGAGGCGAAAAAAAGGTATTATTTTTCAAAAATGCATCAACTGTTTATTGACATTCAGAGCAAAAAGATAGATAATATATCTATGAATGTGCTGTCGATGGGAATGTCCGACGATTTCGAAGAAGCGATCGCGGAGGGCTCCACGATGGTGCGTGTCGGCACGGCGATTTTCGGCCGTCGCTTTTATCCGGTTTAACCTCAGCTTAAAAAGAAGATAATATGAGAACAACAGGAGGATTTGGTTATGGGATTGTTTGACAAATTCAAGAGTATGATTGTGGATCCCGAGGATGAAGACTACACCGATTATGAGGGGGAAGAAGAAATGATTTCTCGTCCCGATGAACGCCGCGAGGCATCGCCGACGGAGTCGCGCCGCGGCAATAAAGTCGTGAATATCCACGCGACAGCACAGCTTCAGGTGGTGCTGGTCAAGCCCGAGCGTTTTGATGACTCCAGCTCGATTGCCGATCACCTGAATGCCAAGCGCACCGTGGTGCTCAATCTGGAATCGGCAAGCAAAGAGGTTTCCCGCCGTATTCTGGACTTTTTGAGCGGTGTTGCCTATGCAAATGAGGGTCAGATCAAGAAGGTTGCCAACTGCACCTACATCATCATCCCTTACAATGTCGGCATTATGGGCGATCTGCTTGACGAATTAGAGAATAATGGCCTCTACTTCTGAGTGGTTGCTTGAAGATAAGCGGCTGTTGGCGCGCGCGGACGATGCGTTTGAGATCGCCCGTCGCCGTCACACTCCGCATTTTCTCGGTTTTTTGGATGAACGGCAAGCGGCGCTTGTGCGCGCCCATCTTCCGAAATCGGCAACATCTGCCTGCTTTTACGGCGGGCATAACGAGGCGGAGCGGGTGATGCTCGGCGTGTTTCCCGACGGAGAGGAGCCCGTGACCGATTGGTTTCCGCTGACGGCGGTGGCGTTTTCCTACGGCATCCGCTGTGAGATCTCGCACCGCGATGTGCTGGGTTCGCTTTTAGGATGCGGTATCGCCCGTGAAAAGGTGGGGGATATCCTGTGCGCCGAGGAGTACGCCGTGGTGTTTCTGCACGAGGATATTGCGGCGTTCGTTGCCGATACGGTCACAAAAATCGGACGGATCGGTGTCACAACGACCTATCCGTACGAAGGTGAGCTTCCGATCTTTCATCGGTTTGAACCGCTGACGGGAACGGTGGCATCCACCCGCCTTGACAGCATTTTAAAGGTACTGCTGTCCGTGTCGCGTGAGCGCGCGTGCGACCTGATCCGCGAGGCGGCTGTTCAGGTGGATCATCAACCCGCGCTTTCACCGTCGCGGACGGTTTGTGAGGGACAGATCCTCTCCGTTAAAGGACACGGACGGTTTGTCGTGGATGATGTGTCCCAAACCACCAAAAAAGGTCGCTTGATCGTGCAGGCGAGACGGTATGTGTAAAAAATAAACGATGTGAATCAACAGGAGGAATAGCGATGTATACAGCTTCGGATATCCGCAATGTTCAGTTCAGCAAGAATATGGGCGGATATAAAATTGCAGAAGTGGAAGCGTTCGTGGAAGCGTGCGCGGAAACCGTGGAAACGTTGACCGCCGAAAAGGAAGAGCTGACTAAAAAGCTCAGCATTCTGGCGGATAAGCTGGTGGAATACCGCCGTGATGAGGATAATATCCGCTCGGCACTTCTCAGCGCACAGCGTACCGGCGATGCCATCATCCGTGAGGCAAACCAAAATGCCGAGGAATTGCTTGAGAACGCCCGACGTGAGGCGGAAGCGATCGTCAATGAGGCGAAGAACTCCATTGCGCATTATGAAGCGGAGCTTGCGCGCGTCAAGGGTGCGGTCAGCGATTTCAAGGCAAACCTGCTGACGATGTACAAGGAGCACATCACGTTGCTGAAGGCGGTTCCTTCGGAGTTTGACGGCGGTGCCGCCAAGGCGCCTGCGGCGGAGACGGTCGTGGAGCCTGCCGCGCCCGCACCTGTTGCACCTGCACCTGCTCCCGCTCAAGAGGCACAACCCGAGCAGGAGGAAGAGGAGCCTGTCAAGGTGTTCGGCGAAGAGCCCAAGGCTCCCGAAGCACCGCAGCGTTCCCGATTTGCCAACCTGAAATTCGGCGAAGACTATCATCTTGACGAGGATCAGGACGATTGATTGACTATTGATTTGCTTTCAGGCGATCCGCCGCGATAAGCCGGCGGGTCGTCAAGCAATGTAAAGGGGTATATACAAATGGATTACAACAAGACCTTAAATCTGCTCCAGACAGATTTTCCGATGCGTGCGGGTCTGCCCACGCGCGAGCCTGAAATGCTCAAAAGCTGGTATGAGCAGGACATTTACGGCGAGCTGATGAAAAAGAACGAGGGCAAGCCCCTGTGGGTGTTGCACGACGGCCCTCCGTATGCCAACGGTGATATTCACATCGGTACGGCACTCAACAAGATCATCAAAGATATGATCGTCCGTTACCGCAACATCACAGGCTGGAATGCTCCGTTTGTTCCGGGCTTTGATACGCACGGTCTGCCGATCGAGCTGAAAGCCCGTGCAAAAGCGGGTGCGGAAAAAGCGGCGACGATGTCTCCCGTGGAGATCCGTGCGCTGTGCCGTGAATTCGCGTTGATGTATGTGGGCACACAGACCGAGCAGTTCCAGCGTCTGGGCGTTTTGGGCGAATGGGACAATCCGTATCTGACGCTTGCCAAGGAGTTTGAGGCTCGCCAGATCGAAGTGTTCGGTGAGATGGCACTCAAGGGTTACATCTACAAGGGCCTCAAGCCCGTGTACTGGTGCCCCGATTGCCAGACCGCTCTTGCAGAAGCCGAAATCGAATACGGCGAGGATCCGTGCTATTCCATCTATGTCAAATTTGCCGTTGTGGACGACAAGGGTGTCTTTGCCGCCAAGGGTGTGGATCCTGCAAAGGTGAAGTTCGTCATCTGGACGACCACCACCTGGACGCTTCCCGCCAACGTCGCCATCTGCCTCGGCCCCGACTTTACCTATCAGCTGATCAAAGCGGGCGACGAGTATTTTGTGATGGCGGACGCGCTGAAGGATGCCGCGTTGGCGCAGGCGAAGATCACCGAGTATGAAGTCGTTGCCGAATTCAAGGGCAGCGAGCTGGAATATATGTCCGTACAGCATCCGTTCCTTGACCGCCGCTCTCTTGTCATTGTCGGCGATCACGTGACGCTTGAAAGCGGTACGGGTTGCGTGCATACCGCTCCCGGTCACGGCGTCGAGGACTTCGAGGTCTGCAAAAAGTATCCCGAGATCCCCGTTGTGGTGCCTGTGGACGATCACGGTTATATGACCGAAGAGGCCGGCCCCATCTGCGCCGGTATGAAGACCGACGAAGCCAACAAGGCGATCGCGATGCATCTGGATGAAACGGGTGCGCTGTTTGCGATGCAGAAGATCATCCACCAGTATCCGCACTGCTGGCGTTGTAAGAAGCCCGTGCTGTTCCGTGCAACCGCGCAGTGGTTCTGCTCGGTGGACAGCTTCAAAAAGGAAACGCTTGAGCAGATCGCCGGCATCAAATGGATGCCCGGATGGGGTGAGAACCGCATTGCGTCGATGGTCAGTGACCGCGCCGACTGGTGTATCTCCCGTCAGCGTCTGTGGGGTGTGCCGATTCCCGTGTTCTATTGCGAGGATTGCGGCAAGCCCATTATCGACCGCTCGTTTATCGAAGCAGTGTCGGCTCTCTTCCGTGAGGAAGGCTCCGACGGCTGGTATACCCACACGGCGGCAGAGATCCTGCCCGAGGGTGCGACCTGCCCGCATTGCGGCGGTCACGAGTTCCGCAAGGAAAGCGATATTATGGACGTCTGGTTTGACTCGGGTTCGTCCCACGCCGCCGTCCTGAAGGAGCGTCCGTACCTGAAATGGCCTGCGGATATGTATATGGAAGGCGGCGATCAGTATCGCGGCTGGTTCCAGAGCTCCCTGCTGACGGCTGTTGCCTGCACAGGCAAAGCACCGTACAAATCCGTTCTGACCCACGGCTGGGTCGTGGACGGCGAAGGCAAGGCTATGCACAAATCGGCAGGCAACGCGATCGCCCCGTCGGAGGTCATCGACCAGTACGGCGCGGATATCCTGCGCTTGTGGGTTGCGTCGCTTGACTACACCGTTGATGCGCGTGTGTCCAAGGACATTCTCAAGCAGCTCTCCGAATCCTATCGCAAGATCCGCAACACGGCGCGCTTCATCCTCGGCAACATCCACGATTTTGATCCTTCCGCAGATGCGGTGCCGTATGAGGCTCTCGAGGAGATGGATCGTTGGGCGCTGATGCGTCTGACCCAGCTGATGGAGCAGGTGCGCGACGCGTTTGAAAGCTACACCTTCCACGAAGCGTTGCACAAGATCCACAACTTCTGTGTTGTCGATATGTCCAACTTCTATTTAGATGTTCTCAAGGATCGCCTGTATGTCGAAAAGGCAGACGGCGCGACCCGCCGTGCGGCACAGACCACCATCTACCGCATTCTGAACACCCTGACCCGTATGCTGTCGCCGATCCTTGCGTTTACCGCAGAGGAGATCTGGAGCTTTATGCCGCATACGGCGGATGAGGATGCCCGTTCGGTGATGTTCAACGAACTGCCGCGCGTGGAGGATATGACGGCTGTTGATGAGGCGTTTATGGCGCGCTGGGATCGCATTCACGCAGTGCGCGAGGATGCGCAGAAGGCGCTGGAAATCGCCCGTACCTCGAAACTGATCGGCAAATCGCTGGATGCTAAGGTGACGCTGTATGCAGACGGTGAGCTGTTCGACTTCTTAGAGGATGTCAAGGCGCTCCTGCCGCAGGCACTCATCGTGTCCAAAGTGGAGATTGCCAAAGGAAACGGCGACTTTGTCGGCGAACTTGAAGGTCTGTCCATCACGGTTGCTCACGCGGACGGCGAGAAATGCTGCCGTTGCTGGAGCTACGATGAGTCGGTTGGCTCGGATGCCGAGCATCCCGATCTCTGCGCTCGCTGTGCGGCACTGATGAAAGACTGAGTATGCAATATAACTGAGGCACAAATCCGCCCCCGACAACAAGGGGCGGATTTTGCCTAAGCTATGGGAGTTAACGCATTATGATGCAACTTGGCATTTTGCTGATCACCGCGGGATTGGTCGCGATCGATCAGCTTACCAAATGGTTGGCGGTGCTGTTTTTGGAAAATTCCGATCCCGTCACCTTGATCGAAGGCGTTTTCAGCCTGACCTACACCGAAAACTTCGGTGCGGCGTGGAGTATGTTTGAGGGGCAACAGTGGTTACTCATCGGCGTTACCTCGGTGATGCTGCTGGGAATGCTGGCGGTGCTCCTGAGCGGTCGCTTCCGCCTTCACCGTATGGCAACCGTCGGCGGCATTCTGGTGGTCGCGGGCGGCATCGGCAATCTGATCGACCGCGTGTTCCGCGGCAGTGTCGTCGATTTTCTGCAAACCGACTTTATGGATTTCCCGATCTTCAACGTGGCGGATTGCTTTGTGGTGATCGGTGCGATTCTGCTGTTCATCTATTTCGTGTTTTTCTATTCCGACAGAACCGCAAAGCCCGAAGACACACAGGAGGAGGGGGCGTCGTCCGATGACGCAGATAATTGCTGTGACGAGGGAGACTGCGGGGACGCGACTTGATGTCTTTGTGACGAATGAGGCGGCGGTCAGCCGCTCTCAGGCACAAGCCTGGATCGCTGACGGCTGTGTGGCGGTGAACGGGAAAACCGTTCAGAAGAAATACGTGCTGTGCGACGGTGACGAGGTGACGATCGATCCGCCGCCCTTGAAGGAGTACACCCTGACTCCCGAAAATATTCCGCTTTCGGTTGTCTATGAAGACGGCGATCTGCTGGTGGTCAATAAGCCCAAAGGGATGGTGGTGCATCCCGCGGCAGGGCACGAAACGGGCACACTTGTGCACGCCTTGCTGTATCACTGCGGCGATTCGCTGTCAGGGATCAATGGTGTGCTCCGTCCGGGCATCGTCCATCGTATCGATAAGGACACCAGCGGCTTGCTGATGGTCGCCAAAAACGATATGGCGCATCAGGGACTTGCCGAACAGATCAAGGAGCATTCCTTTTTGCGCCGCTATGAAACCGTAGTGACGGGTCACCTGCGCGATACCGCAGGGACGGTTCACGCGCCCATCGGCCGCAACCCGAACAACCGCCTGAAAATGGCGGTAACGGCGCAAAATTCCAAGGATGCCGTTACGCATTATACTGTCAAAGAGAGCTTTGACGGCTACGATCGCGTGGAGGTGACCCTGGAAACGGGGCGCACTCACCAGATCCGTGTGCATATGTCGTATTTAGGACATCCCGTTGCAGGAGACACGCTGTACGGTGCCCGTGCGGTCAACGGCTTTGAGGGACAGTGCCTGCACGCCAAAACACTCGGTTTTGTGCATCCCCGCACAGGCGAATATATGGAATTTGAAAGTGACTTACCGCCGTATTTTGTGCGGTTTCTTGAGTCTTTGCGCTGAAGCTCGCTGTTTTTACAAAACCCGATCAAAAATCCCCGCTGAATGTGACACATTCGGCGGGGATTTTGTTTTATACTGGACGGGATACCAAATAACGGTGCGGTCGGGAGTGTGCGGTGTGAAAAAGAATGTGACGGTTATTAACGGACAAGCCGAAAAGGAACAGCCCTTGTATATGAATCTGCTGATCTATGCGGCACTTACCTTGGTGGCGGTGCTGATCCCGCGGGCAACCGTGTACGGCGGTCTGGCGCCGTTCGGGGTGGCAATTGCGGCGTGTGCGGGCGGAGGGGCTTCGTTTGCGGTGTATGCGGCGGCAATCGTCGGCTATTTTATGTCGGCACAAGCGCTGATGCCGCTGAGGTACGTGACGGCAATTGCCGTGGTGGCGGGTGTGCGCTGGGTATTCGGCGGAGTGACAAAGGTGACCGACCATATTCTGTTCGTGCCGTTTTTATCGGCAGGTGCCACCCTGATCACAGGTGTGGCGATGAATATGCTCAGCGGATTTCAGCTCGGGATTCTGATCAGCGAGATCTGCGAAGCGTTGCTTGCGGGCGGTGCGGCGTATTTCTTTCACTATGCGATCCGTACACTTCAGGGAAGAGGCGATCCGCGTTCACTGACGCTTGCGGAACAGTCATCGGTGGTGATTTCGTTGGCGGTACTGTTGATGGCGGTCAATGCGGTGGAGATTTCGGGCATATCGGTCGGTCGCATTGTAACCGTGCTGTTGATTTTGCTTGCTTCCAAAGCAGGCGGACAGCAGGGAGGAATGCTGGTGGGTGTCGTTTTAGGTTCGGCATCCGCGCTCGGATCACCTGCGCACGCCTACCTGACGGCGTCGTATGCCTTCGGCGGGTTGCTGGCGGGACTCTTTTCCCGCTACGGTCGGCTTGTGTCGGCGGTGGTGTTTTTGCTTGTGGATACGCTCGTGTTGCTCAGCACGGGTGAGCAGGATTCGCTGGTGATCGGTATGTATGAGGTGTTAGCGTCAGCGGGACTGTTTCTGATTATGCCGCGTGCCGTCGAGCGTGCCGCCAATGCGGTGTTTGCACGGTCGCAGTCCTTGCCTGCGGTGGAGGGCTTGCGCCGCACGGTGGATATGCGCCTGACCTATGCATCGCAGACGATGCGGGATATCGCGCAAACGGTGGATGCGGTTTCACAAAAGCTGACGGCAATGAACGCACCGACGCTGAAAGAGGTCTATGCAGATGTGTGCGAGGGCTTGTGCAACAGCTGTCGCCGTCGTGATGTGTGCTGGAAGGAGCAGTTTGCCGATTCGATGTCGGCGTTTCGTCATATGGGACAAGTCCTGCGTGAGCGCGGGGTGCTTACAGCGGGAGATATGGACGAGGCGTTCCGTGCGGGCTGTCATCACCGCGACGAGCTTTTGGAGCGGATGAACAGCGGGTATGCGCGGTTTGTGATGAAGGAGAACGCCTTTCACCGCCTTGCCGATATCCGTTCGATCGTCACCGATCAGTTTGAAGGTATGGCATCTCTGCTTTCGGATCTTTCCGGGGATCTTGCCTGTATGGAGCGCACGGATGAGCAGGCGACAAGCCGCATCCGCCGTATATGTGAGCGGTACAAATTGCCCGTGGTGCAAGCGGTGTGCCGGATCGGCAGGCGCAACCGCATCACTGCTCAGCTGTTGCTGGAGGGGGACAATGTGCCGCCTGCGGGTGCACGGTTTTACAGGGAGCTTGCGGATGCGTGCGGTTGTGATTTTGCTGCGCCCGAGATTTCCAAAGCCGCGTTTATGACACGCATTTCCCTGATGCAGGCACCGAAATTCACCTTTCGGCTGGGCAGCTCTCAGCTGAATTGTCGCACGGAGACCCTGTGCGGCGATTCCTTCGAGCAGTTCTGCGATCACGACGGACGGTATTGCGTGGTGCTCAGTGACGGAATGGGAACAGGGGGCAGAGCGGCGGTGGACGGCGCTATGACAGCGGCGTTGGCGGGAAGAATGCTGCAGGCAGGCTTTCACTACGACAGTATTCTGCGCATTATCAATTCGTCGCTGATCGTCAAGTCGGGCGATGAGAGCCTGTCCACGCTCGATGCCGTGCGGATCGATCCGTACACAGGCGCGGTGCGGGGGTTAAAGGCAGGGGCGGCACCGAGCTTTTTATTCAGCGACGGGCGGCTGACAAGGGTGGAAGCTACCTCGTTGCCCATCGGGATCCTCAAGGACATCACCTGCGAGGAATATGACGAACAGCTTCGTAAGGGAGATGTTTTTGTGATGATCTCCGACGGCGTTGCCGAGGGAGATACCGAATGGCTTGAGGAGCTTATCTGCCGCTTAGCGGTTCGCGGAACCGACGAAAAAACCATAGCAAGCGAAATTGTGTTCACAGCAAGAGAGCGGCAGGGAGAGGAACGCGGCGATGATACCACAGCACTTGTAATCCGTGTGGTATAACGGATATATACAGAAAACGAATCCGGAGAAAATGACGGAGTGTGTTGCAAATGACGGCGTAATATGGTATGATGACTTTTGGAAAACGAATAGGTAAAGGCAAATAAACCCGAACCTGCCTTACACGGCAGCCTATCGGTGCTTTTTGTCTTGCCGTCATAGCAAGGCGCCAGCCTTGCGTCTTCCGTCGCAACAAAAATCCCACGACATTCTGCTCGTGTA